>VBGQ01000082.1 GCA_005882055.1 Chloroflexota bacterium | reverse complement strand
TACCTGGGCTTCCCGGCGGGCCTCTCCGGCGGAGATCTCGCGCGCCGGGGCCTCGCACAGGCACGGCGGCTGGGGGCGGAGATCCTGTCACCGATCGAAGTGGTGGGCATTCGCCGGCAGGACCCCTACCGCGTCGTGACGCTGGGTGACGGCAGCGAGATCTCCTGCCAGGCGGTGGTGGTCGCAACCGGGGTCAGCTATCGCCAGCTTGAGATCCCCAACGCGGCTCGACTGGCCGGGGCGGGCATCTACTACGGTGCCGCCACCACCGAGGCCGTGCTGTACCGCGACCTGGATGTCGCGGTGGTCGGCGGCGGCAACTCGGCGGGGCAGGCGGCGGTGTACCTCTCCCGGTTCGCGAGGAGCGTCAAGGTGCTCATCCGCGGTCCTGACCTGACCGCCACCATGAGCCAGTACCTGATCGAGCAGATGGCGGCGCTGCCAAACGTCGAGGTGCGCCCCATGGTGCAGGTCGTCGGGGTGGATGGCGAGCAGCAGCTCGAGCGGGCCACGCTCGAGACGATCCCCGACGGGGACCGCCAAGAGATGGAGATGGCGGCGCTCTTCGTGTTCATCGGCCAGACCCCGCGCACCGACTGGCTTGAGGCGGCCGTACTCCGCGACAAGGCGGGCTTCGTCCTTTCCGGGCGCGAGGTGCTGGACGGTGGGAAGCCACCGCCGGGATGGGGAACCGACCGCGAGCCGTTCCTGCTGGAGGCGAGCGTGCCCGGGGTGTTCGTCGCCGGGGACGTTCGCTATCGGTCGGTCAAACGCATCGCCAGTGCGGTCGGCGAGGGATCCATGGCCGTCCAGTTCGTGCACCAGTACCTGGCCACGATCTGACGCGATGGCGGCCACCATGACGACACTCGATGCGCTTCGCGCGGCGCCCCTCTTCGCGGAGCTGCCGGAGGAGGACCTGCGGCGTCTGGCCGAGATGGCCCAGTCCATGAGCCTCGCTCAAGGCGAGCTCCTTCTGCGCGAAGGAGACCCTGGCGACTCGATGTACGTGGTCGTGTCGGGCGAGCTCGACGTCACCAAGCTCTCAGGCGGCAACGAGGTGCAGCTGGCGCGGGTGGGGGCGGGAACGATCCAGGGCGAGATGTCGGCCATCGAGGGCCGCCCCCGGAGCGCCTCGGTTCGAGCGATCACCGCGGTCGACGTCCTCAAGGTTCCGCGCCGCTCCTTCGGGAGCGCGAGAAGCTCGCGGGCCTCGGAACGCTCGCCGCCGGGCTCGCGCACGAGCTGAACAACCCCGCCGCTGCGATCAGGCGCTCCGTGTCGTCCCTGGAGGAGGCGATCATCGCCCGAGATGCCCTGCGGCCTCCGGAAACGATCACCAGCCTCGAGCCGGCCGATCCGGCGCCGGAGCTGGGACCGCTCGATCGGTCCGATCGAATCGACGAGCTCGAGGAGATGGTCGGAGACTCCGGGCTGGCTGCTTCGCTGGTGGACGCCGGGTGGACTCCGACTCAGCTCGCATCGGCCTTCGAAGGCCTGTCGACCGAGAATGCCGCCCAGGCCGCGGCCTGGATCGCCCAGACGAATACGGTCCGCGCGCTGCTCGGCGAGGTGAAGACGGCCGCAGATCGGATCAGCGCCATCGTGGGGGCGGTCAAGGGCTACGCATACCTTGACCAGGCACCGGTGCAGCGCATCGACGTGCGGGCGGGCCTGGATGACACCCTCCTCATCCTGCAGCACAAGCTGAGGGCGGGCGTCGACGTCATGCGGGACTACGCCAAGCAGCTTCCCGAGATCGAGGCCTACGGCTCGGAGCTGAACCAGGTCTGGACCAACATCATCGACAACGCCGTGGATGCCATGGGTGGCCGCGGCGCGCTCGAGGTCCGCGCCGAGCCGACCGAGGCGGGTGGCGTCAAGGTCACGATCTGCGACAACGGTCCCGGCATCGACCCGGGAACCCTGGCGCACGTGTTCGAGCCGTTCTTCACGACCAAGGCGCCGGGGGTTGGGACGGGTCTGGGCCTGCACATCAGCAACAACGTCGTCCTGCGCCACGGCGGCGAGATTAACGTGGAGTCGAAGGCCGGCCGCACGTGCTTCACGATCACGTTGCCACCGCACATCCCAACCCAGCCATCGCGAGCCGACCAGACCCCGGCGGACCGTCCCTTGACATCGTCGGATTCCGCGCAGTAGCGTGCCCGCTCACAGGTGAAGACGGCGACGATCGGGACGAGTACTCGATCAAGCGAGCCTGCAGGGAGCCGGGAGCAGTGAAACCCCGGCGGCGGCGCGATCGGCGAATGGACCCGGGAGCTCCGGCGGCGAACGCGAGACCATCGGTCCGCAGGTAGCCTCCGGCGGAGAGGCACCGATAGCAAAGCCGAGGCCGTACGCCAGCGCTTCGAGCGCGGGCCGCGGTCGAATGAGCCCGGGTGAGAACACCGGGGAACAAAGGTGGCACCACGAGAAGACCCCCTCGTCCTTTGGGACGGAGGGGTTTCGTTGTTCTCGGAGGTAGACCGATGTCCCCCACCACTCAGCGCCGGTTCCTGCTCGGCGAAGCCGAGATGCCGACGCACTACTACAACATCAGCGCGGACCTGCCGGTCCCGCTTCCACCCCCGTTGCATCCCGCCACCCGCGAGCCGGTTGGGCCCGATGCCCTGGCGCCCCTCTTCCCGATGGAGCTGATCCTCCAGGAGGTGAGCCAGGAGCGCTACATCGAGATCCCGGCTCCGGTCCGCGACGTGTACGCCACCTATCGGCCTTCGCCGTTGGTTCGGGCGCTGAGCCTGGAGCGATCGCTCGACACGCCGGCCCACATCTACTTCAAGTACGAGGGCGTCTCCCCGGCCGGTTCGCACAAGCCGAACACCGCCATCCCGCAGGCCTTCTACAACCGGCAGGAGGGCGTCACCAAGCTGGCTACTGAGACCGGTGCCGGCCAGTGGGGGAGTGCCCTGGCCTTCGCCGCGTCGCAGTTCGGCCTGGACCTGAAGGTCTTCATGGTCAAGATCAGCTTCCTGCAGAAGCCGTATCGGCGAAGCATGATCCAGGCCTACGGCGCCTCCATCGTTCCTTCACCCTCGAATGAGACCAACGCCGGGCGAGCCATCCTGGAGATGGATCCCGAGTCCACCGGCAGCCTGGGGATCGCGATCAGCGAGGCCGTCGAGGTGGCGGCCACTCACGAGGACACCAAGTACGCCCTCGGCAGCGTGCTGAACCACGTGCTCCTGCACCAGACGATCGTGGGGCAGGAGGCGATCACCCAGATGGGGATGGCCGGCGAGGGCCCCGACGTGGTGATCGGCTGCGCGGGCGGTGGGTCCAACTTCTCCGGCATCGCCTTCCCGTTCCTCCGCGACCGGCTGGCGGGACGCACATCGACGCGCTTCCTGGCGGTCGAGCCCGCGAGCTGCCCCTCCCTGACCAAGGGGGAGTATCGGTATGACTTCGGCGACACGGCGGGCACCACCCCGCTGCTGAAGATGCACACCCTGGGTAACGACTTCAAGCCGGCACCCATCCACGCGGGTGGGCTGCGCTACCACGGCATGGCGCCCATGGTCAGCCACCTCTACGACCAGGGCTTCATCGATGCGGTCGCGTATAAGCAGAACGAGTGCTTCGAAGCGGCGATCCGCTTCATCCGGACCGAGGGAATCATCCCCGCCCCGGAGTCGAGCCACGCCATCAAGGCCGCAATCGATGAGGCGCTGCGAGCCAAGGAGACTGGGGAGGAGCGAGTCATCCTCTTCAACCTGTCCGGACACGGCCACTTCGACATGGCCGCCTACGACGCCTACCTGGCGGGCGAACTGACCGATGTGGTCTACGAGCCTGCCGGCGCCGGCGCCGAGGGCGAGCGCCCGGCTGCGGCCGAGCGCGAGGCGGTCACGGCGTAGCCTCCGCTCTGCCCGGGGGCGACCGAATGGGGCGGACTCGTGCCCGAGCCGCCCCATTCACGTTGTCTGCTTCAGAGTGCGCGGACCATGCCTCCGTCGAGAAGCGTGAAGGTTCCGGTCTGGAAGGCGGCCGCTTCGCTGCACAGGTACGCCGCCAGCGTGGCGAGCTCATCCGGCTGTCCGAGACGGTCCGCCGGGATGTCGCGCATGCGCTCCGCGTGCACCTCGTCGAACGGCCGTCGGTCGCGCTCCGCCCGCGCGCGGTCAAGCTCGTCGATCCGTGGGGTGTCGAACGGTCCGGTCAGGATGCCGTTGATCGTCACCCCGTCGGCGGCCACGATGGGCGCGGCCGTCTTCATCCATGCGGCCAACGCGGAGCGGCCGGCGGTCGAGTAGACGAGTTCGGGGATCGGCTCCTTCACCGACCACGACAGGCACGCCACGATCCGCCCCCAGCCCTGCGTTCGCATGGGACCGATGAGCCGGCTGGCAAGCAGGATCGGGTTGATCGCCAGCGAGTCGAACGCGGCTCGCCAGCCGTCGGCATCGGTCGCGAGTGGATCGACGGGAGGGGGACCTCCCGCATTCAGGACGCAGATGTCGGCGCCGCCCAGTGACGCGTCGGCCGCGGCCGCGATGCGCTCGGGAGCGCTCGGGTCCGCGACGTCCATCGCGAGGGTGGCGACCTCAACCCCGTACGTCGCTCGCAGGG
>VBGQ01000081.1 GCA_005882055.1 Chloroflexota bacterium | reverse complement strand
ATGGGGTTCCCCGGTCACAGCCACGACGATCACTTCCTCATCTGCGACATCCGCGCACGGCTGCCCTTCCCCAGCGAGCGGCGATTCTTCTTTGATCCACCGTGGAACCCCGGCCGCCAGGTCCTGATCCACCCCCAGCCGGACGATACCTGGCGGATCGACTGGCAGATTGCCCCGGACACCGACATGCAGGCCGAACGGGCCGACGGCCGCCTTGATGGACGCATCCGAGCGGTCATCGGCCCGACAACCGAGTACGAGGTCATGTGGATGACGGTGTATCGCTTCCACCAACGCCTCGCACCAGCCTTCCGGCGGAGAAGCGTCTTTCTCGCGGGGGATGCGGCGCACCTGTACGCGCCCTTCGGCGCACGTGGCCTGAACTCCGGCGCCGCAGACGCCGAGAATCTTGCCTGGAAGCTCGCTTTCGTATTGCGCGGCGAGGCGCCCGACGCGCTGCTCGACACGTACGAGGCAGAGCGCCGGCCCGCCGCCCAGGAGAACCTGGCCGTCACGGACGCCACCATGCGTTTCATGGCGCCGCAGGGGGCGGCGCAGCGTCTCTGGCGCAACCTGGTGCTCCGGGGCAGCACGCGATCCCGCTGGCTCCGAAAGCGTGTGAACTCCGGGCGCCTGGCCGAGCCCTTCGCCTACCCGACGTCGCTGTTTGTCGAGCCAGGACCGGATGACCCCGCGCTTCCTCGCCATGGTGCCGTAGCGCCCGACGCGCGGCTGACCGATGGGAGTCGACTCAAGGAGCGGTTCGGGTCGTCGTTCGTCGTGTTGCTGGCCGGTGCGTCGCCAGAAATTGCGCGGGCGTTGGAGGCCGCGGCGTGGCCGATTTCCGTCGAAGTGGTCGCGGACGGGGGCCTAGAACCTGTCTACGGCGCCGCGGGGCCTCGGGCCTGGGTCGTTCGGCCGGACGGGCACCTCGCCTCGAGCCTGTCGCTCGGGGATCAGGACGACACTCCGGTCGAGGCGCGCCTGGCAGAGATGGTGGGGAGAGCAGCCGGGCGCTGGAGAGGCCTCCGCGCCCGGCAGGGAGGATCCGTCTAGTAGCCCATCGACTCAGTCGCGCTCGCCTTGGCCGAGGCCGATGCGGACGGCAGGTTCCCGTTGGCCGTTGCGATGAACCAGATCCCGCCGTAGCCATTGCCCTTCGCATCGCCCGCCGCGGTGTCGCTGGCGAAGTAGTAGAGCGGGTGGCCGTTGTAGGTCACCTGGGTCTTGCCGTCGGGTCGCATGACCGTGGCGAGCCAACTGGCGGTGACGCCCTGCCCAGCAGAGGTCTTCTCGCCGGCATCGAGCGTGAACGGTGGCCAGGTGCCAGTGCAGCTGCCGGTGCAGGCAATGGTGCCGTTGGTGTCCTTGGCGAAGAAGTAGAGGGTCTTGCCGTCCTCACCGACAAGCGCATTGCCCGCGCTGGTCTTTCCGACCTTCACCTGGTACGTGGTGGTTGCGGCCTCGCTGCTGGAGGCGCTGGCCGCGGCGCTCTGAGTGGCGCTCGCGCTGGCCGAGCCTGCGCCGGCGGGACCAGAGCAGGCGGCAAGGACGATTAGGACGGCTATACCTGCCGTCCCGGCGAATGGAAGAAGACGAGTTCGCATTGGTTACCTCGGAGTCGATTCGGCTACAGATACGGTGCGTGTTACGCACCCATGCCGCAACTCCTGTCGGCGATACCTCCAATGGGGACGGGTTGTGGATAAGGCGCCGGATGGTGGCGGAACTCGTGGAGAAAGGGGATTGCCCAGCGCCGCCGTCGGCTGTCATCCTGTGGTCGTCCCGAAGGGGCACACGGAGCCGGAGATCACCTCAACGGCCACCGAGGTTCCTTCGGGACATTTCGTTGCCCGGTTCGGCAAGGCCTAGAAGGCCCAGCGACCCACGGCGAACTCCGACACGAAGTAGCCGAGCAGGCCAGCCGAGACGACGCTCAGGCCCACCACGGCCACCGCCGGGCGCCGGCCCAGCAGCGCGAACCAGACGAAGAGCGGGAAGAGCGTCAGGCTGTAGCGCGGGACCGAGAGCACGAAGCTGGTGCTGGTGAAGAGCAGCCAGTTGCCCGCCATCCAGACGAACCAGCTGGGACGGAATCGGATCGCGGCCACGACCGTCCCCGCCAGGCCCAGGACGATGAACGCCAGCTCGAACCAGCCGTACTTGATCGCGTCGATCGGTTGGCTGCTGTCGGTAATGAAGTGGATGACGCCGCTGATCCCTTGCCAGGGCGGGGCGAGCTCCTTGAACCAGTGATCGTGCTGGATCCGCAGGAAGGCGAACGCGTCGCCGTACACCACCAGGTTCAGCGCCAGGTATCCCGCGAAGCCGACCGCCACGAGACCGATGGCCAGCCACTCGGCGCGGATCCGATGCTCGGGGTCGGCATCCCAGGCCAGCCAGGCATCGGCGGCCAGCGCCGGGATCAAGACCAGCCCGTTGACGCGCGTGAGCGCGGCGAGCCCGCCCAGGAGGCCGGCCAGCCACCATCGGTCATTCCTGGCGGCCAGGAAGGACCCGAGTACCAGCGCCAGGAAGAGGCTCTCCGTGTAGCCGATGTGCAGGAAGTACGCGGTCGGGAAGATCAGCAGGAACCAGGCTGCCAGGAGCGCCACTCGCCGTTCTTCGTCGGCGCGGACCAGGCGGTAGAGCAGGGGAGCGGCGAAGAGCGACGCGACGGTGCTGACCACGAAGGCGGAGACGAGCGGTTCGTGGAGGAGCGTGTTGACGGCGCCGACCAGCCATGGGAAGAGCGGGAAGAAGACGATGTAGAGCGGCAGGTCGCCTGGGTAGGCGCGCTGGTAGCCCTCGATCACCTGGACGCCAGGGTCGACCGCGCGGTAGCCCAGGACGGCAAGGTCCAGGTAGTGCGGCGCGTCCCAGTAGTTCCAGATCTGCAGGATGCCGCGAAGTCCCGGGCCGAGCTGCCGCCCGGCGATCACGGTCACCGCGAAGACGCCGAAGTTGAGGATCGCGAGCTTGACCAACAGCGTCAGGCCGACGAGCTGGACCTCGTCGCGCTCCAGCAGTCCCTGGCTCGGCGAATGGGCCGGGACCGTCCGCGCCGGCCCAAATTCCTGCGCTGGCTCGGGCATTCGGGCCATGCTAGCCGGGTGGACCGATCAGGGGGTGGCTGCTAGGATGGCCGCCTCCTCAGGTCCGCGCGATGCGGACGATCCGGTCGGGGCGTGGCGCAGCCAGGTAGCGCGCATCGTTCGGGACGATGAAGTCGGAGGTTCAAATCCTCTCGCCCCGACCATTCCCAAGCTCCGTTATGGGACCCGGGCCGCGCGCATAATCCGGCCGTGGTCGAATCCGGAGCAGCCGATCAGGCAGCCGCGGCCGAGCACCTGACGGACGACTCCTCCGGACCAACCCCCTCCGGGCTGACCCGTGGGTTCCTCTTCTGCGACCTTCGCGGCTATACCGCCTTCGTCGAGGAGCACGGGGACCGGGCAGCGTCCGAGCTGCTGACCGCGTATCGCGAGGTGGTCCGAGGAGCCATCGCTGAGACCGGGGGCGGGGAAAACGACCGATCCGAGTCGGCGTCGGTATCCACGCAGGCGAATCGGTGGAGCATCGGGAGGGATACGTCGGCTCCGCGGTCAACATCGCCGCTCGCGTCTGTGCGCTTGCTTCGGCGGGGGAGGTCCTCGTCACTGACACGGTCCGGTCGCTGGTGCGCACGAGCATGGATGTTCGCTTCGTGCCTCGCGGCCGTCGCCACTTGAAGGGCATCGCCGAGCCCTTCGCCTTGTTCGCCGTGACCGGCAGCTCCACCGCCGAAAGCGCTCCACGCCCAGGACTGAGTCGTCTTCTGGCGTCGCTGGCCCGCCCGAGGATCGTCGGCGGCGCGATGGTCGGACTCGCCGTCGTCCTCGCCGTCGCCATTCTCGGCTTCTCGCTCTTGGGCGAGCGGAAGATCAATCCGGACACCCTGCCGGGGCAGCTGGTCTTCGTGGCGAAGGCCCAGCTCCGGCAGGTCTACGTTGCCCGGCCAAACGGAGCCGGACGCCGACTCTTGACCCCGTTGACCGATGACGTGTCGGAGTTCATCGTCAGGCTCGATTCCGGGGCCATCGCGTACGTTTCCGGAGACAAGCTCGGCAGTGCCGGCCTGTCCGATGTTGGAGGCGTGACGCGTTGGCCCGGCACCTGGGGCTTGCCCGACTTCTATCGCGCCTCCGCACTCGTGGACGTCGAGCTCATTGCCTGGTTGCCGTCTGGCGAGCTTCTGCTGGAGGTGGGTCCTTCCCCCCGCATCAAGGCGAAGCTCGCGGCCAATGGCGAGTCGATAACGCCGTTCGAGGTGCCGGGCTGCGCAGGAAGCGCAGACAGTGCCCTTGGAACCGACCTACGCATCTCACCCGATGGCCGATCGCTGGCCTACCGAGCCGCCAATTCGCTTTGGGTGGCGCCCATCTACGGCTGCGGGATTCAAGTCGCGAAGGGCATCAACGCATCGCACCCCGCGTGGTCGCCGGACGGTGATCGCCTCGCGCTCCAGGGCCAATCGGCGGGCTCCAGCGGCATCTGGGTCGTCAGCGCCAATGGCACTGGCCTGCACCAGCTCACGATGGGCAGCGAGGACGACGCGAGCCCGACGTGGTCTCCAGACGGCGCCTGGATCGCATGGAAACGAGGAAGTGGCTCTGCGGCGAGGCTGTGGGTGATGCGGGCCGATGGGTCGGACCAGCAGGCGCTGCCCATTGGGGACGCGGGCGAGGAGCTCGACTCACCCGTCTGGATTCCGGATGCTGGGCGAATTCCGCGCCCAAGCCCGACGCCGGCGGTTCCGAATCCATTCGCCGTTGTCGCGACGTACAGCGCTGCCAGTCTTGGCCTGGATCGCCCTATCGCGATGACGATCGGACCGGACGGTCACGTGTACATCACCGACATTCAGCCGAGCGTCACCGTGTTCGATGCCTTCGGCTCGCGCATCGCACATTGGGGGAGCCAAGGAGCTCAACACGGCGAGTTCAATTTCCTGCAGTCGGGGAGGGACGAGCCGCATGGCTCGATCGCCGTCGATTCCAGCTCGCGGGTCTACGTCTCCGACTCGGGCAACTACCGGGTGCAGGTCTTCGACCGGTCCGGCAAGTTCCTGCGAGAGTTCGGCACCAAGGGCATCAAAGAGGGTGAGTTCCTCTGGCCGTTCGACCTCAGTGTCGATGCTCAGGGGAATACCTACGTCCTCGACGACGGAGCGCGGAACCTTCAGAAGTTCTCACCCAACGGGTCGTTCATCTGGCGGGTGGACAAGTCGAACCTCCCGGACCTAGTAGGACACGGTCACGACGCGAACCTCGACTCGCGCGGCCGGCTCGTGGTCGGCAACGATGACAACGGTCGCGTGCTGTACTTGGACCGTGACGGCCACGAGGTCGACTCCTTCAATGGTGGCGCCTGCGATGCAACCGTTGATTCAGCCGGAGATGTCTATGTCGCGGGGTGCGGCAGTGACAGCCTGGTGATGTTCGATCCCGCTCATCGGCTGATCGGACGATGGCAGGGGCCGGGGATGCTCCTCAACTTGCCGCCTGAGTTCGGGCCAAACGGTGAGATCTTCGCCCTCGGAAAGGACGGGTCCCTCATCAAGCTCT
>VBGQ01000080.1 GCA_005882055.1 Chloroflexota bacterium | reverse complement strand
GCCATCACGGTGGGGGACCGCAACATCATCGAGACGACGCAGCTGTCGGTGACCGAGGCGCTGCGCTGGTACGAGCGGCTCCCCAACCGACTGAGCGACCGCGAGAACCAGATCGCCCGCCAGGTCCTCAAGGAGATCCGATCGCGGCTCGGGTTCCTGGTGGATGTGGGCCTCGACTACCTGACCCTCGACCGCGCCTCCGGGACGCTCTCAGGTGGTGAGGCGCAGCGCATCAGGCTCGCGACGCAGATCGGCTCGTCGCTGATGGGGGTGCTCTACATCCTGGATGAGCCCTCGATCGGGCTGCATCAGCGCGACAACGACCGCTTGATCGGGACGCTCGTCCGTCTGCGTGACCTTGGGAACACCCTGATCGTCGTGGAGCATGACGAGGACACGATCCGATCTGCCGACTGGGTCATCGACATCGGTCCGCGGGCGGGGGAGCACGGCGGTGAGCTGATCCATTCCGGTCCACTCGAGGGTCTGCTGGCCACCGAGCGCTCGATCACTGGGGCCTACCTGCGGGGCGATCGCCACATCCCGGTGCCGCGGACGCGGCGCAAGGGGAACGGGGAGTGGCTGACGGTGCGCGGAGCCCGCGAGAACAACCTGCAGGGGATCGATGTCGCGTTTCCCTTGGGCCGGTTCGTCGCGGTGACTGGCGTCAGTGGCTCGGGCAAGTCGAGCCTCGTGGCGCAGATCCTGTACCCGGCGCTCGCCCAGGTGCTGTGGGGATCGCGGGAGCCCGCCGGCAAGCACGATCGGATCGAGGGGATCAATCACATCGACAAAGTGATCGAGATCGACCAGAGCCCGATCGGGCGGACGCCCCGCTCGAACCCGGCGACCTACACCGGGCTGTGGGCACCGCTGCGCGAGCTGCTGGCCGCCGTGCCGGATGCGCGCCTGCGCGGGTATCGGCCAGGTCGCTTCAGCTTCAACGTCAAAGGCGGGCGCTGCGAGGCGTGCGAGGGGGCGGGGATCGTGCAGATCGAGATGCATTTCCTTCCCGACGTCTACGTCCAGTGCGAGGTGTGCAAGGGGAAGCGCTACAACCGCGAGACGCTCGAGATCCACTACAAGGGAAAGAACGTCGCCGAGATCCTGGAGATGACCGTCGAGGAGGCGCTGAAGTTCTTCGAGGCGGTGCCGGTCATCAAGAACAAGCTGCAGACCCTGCATGACGTGGGTATGGGCTACATCCACCTCGGGCAGCCTGCGACGACCCTCTCGGGGGGCGAGGCGCAACGCGTCAAGCTGGCCACTGAGCTCTCGAAGCGTGCGACCGGAAAGACGGTGTACATCCTCGATGAGCCGACCACCGGGCTGCACTTCGATGACGTCGCGCGGCTGCTCAAGGTGCTCGGACGGCTGGCCGATGCCGGCAACACCGTCATCGTCATCGAGCACAACCTCGACGTGATCAAGAGTGCGGACTGGGTGGTCGATCTGGGGCCCGAGGGGGGCGACGAGGGTGGGCGCCTGGTGGCGACCGGGACGCCGGAGCAGGTGGGCGCGGACCCGCGTTCGTACACCGGCCGCTACCTGCGAGACGTGCTTCCGAGCGCGCCACCCCGCGTCTCGGCGCGATCCCGGCGTCGGGAGGCCGTGCCCGCCTGATGCCCGACCCGACTCGTGCGGAGGCGCGTGCGCTCCTGCACGAGTGGAACGCGAGCCCGTCCCTGCGCAAGCACGGCGTGCTGGTCGAGGCAGGCGTGCGCGGGTATGCCGCCGATGACGGGCTGGACCCGGCGACCATCGACCGATGGGGGATCGCAGGCCTGCTCCACGACCTCGATTACGAGCGATTCCCTGACGCAGCCACGCACGGTGCCGTTGGCGCGGACGAGCTCGCTACGCGCGGGTACCCGCAGGAGGTGGTCGACGCCGTGCGTCGCCACAACGACGCCCTGGGGATCGCGCGGACGACGCGCCTCGATCACCTCGTGTACGCCTGCGACGAGCTCGCCGGGTTCCTGGTGGCGGTTGCCCTGATGCGGCCCACCCGCCGGCTCGAGGATGTTGAGCCGGCGAACGTCCGCAAGCGCATGAAGGACAAGGCATTCGCGCGTGCCGTGCCGCGCGATATGCTGCTGGCCGGCGCCGACGAGCTCGGCCTCGACTTCGACGAGCATGCCGCACGGCTGATCCGCTACCTGGGCGCCGTCGCTTTGGAGGTCGGCCTCTAGGCTGCGCGCGCCACCAGGCCCGCATCCGCCAGGAAGCGCGAAGGGCGCGACGGGTCGAAGGCGAGCACCAGGCGCTCGGTGGCGCGGGTCATGGCAACGTACGCGAGGCGCCGCTCCTCCTCGAGAGCCCGGCCTGGCAGGGTCGCACCGAGCAGCGCCCGCCGGTTCGGGAAGCGCTCCTCTTCGAAGCCGATGACGATGACCGTCGCCCATTCGCGTCCCTTGGCTGCATGAACGGTCACCAGCTCGACCGGAGCGTGCGGGTCGCGTAGCTCCACCAGTCGCGCCCGGGCGTCGTCCATGGCGGCGAGGAAGGTCGCGATGGATCGGAAGCCCGCGGACCAGCCGGTCATGGCGTCCAGAGCGGCCAGGTCCTCCTCGCCCAGGGCGTCGCGCTGGTCACCTCTTCGCCAGCCGCGTGCCGCGCGGGCATCGAGGAGCGCATGAAACGGCGGCCGATCCCGAGACATGCCACGCAGGTCGCTTACCAGCTCCTGCGCCGGCTCGGCGTCCAATGGAGAGGGAACCGAGCACCAGTGGCGGATGCCGCCCCGCACGAGCGCAAGGGTAACCGGGGCGAGCTCGGCACGGGTCCGCGCCAGCAGGCAGGCGCGCCGCCCGTCCCCAGCGCTGCGGGCGGCGAATGCCGCCAGGCGATCTGGCCAATCCAATTCCTGCGTCGGAAACACCACCAGGCTGGCGCGAGGACCCGCGCCATCGGTCGCATGCGGGTCTGGGTCGATGCGCTTGGTGAAGCGCTCCCGGTTGACGCCGATCAGGCGGGCAGAGCTGGCCACGACGGCCGGTGGGCACCGATAGTTGGTGGCCAGCAACACGCGGTGGGCACTCGGATAGGCAGAGCCGAAGTCCAGAATCCGACGGACGTCGGCGAGGCGCCAGGCGTAGATGGTCTGGTCGTCGTCTCCGACCACGAATAGGTTCTGCTCTGGCTCTGCGAGCAACCGAACGAGACGCAGCTGGGCGCCGTCGACGTCCTGGAACTCATCCACGCAGACGTGACTGAAGCGGGCCTGCCAACGCATGCGGAGTCGATGGTCCGAGTCGAGCCGGTCGGCGGCGTCCACGACCAGATCGTCGAAGTCGCGCGCATGGCGAGCCGCGAGGAGGGACTGGTAGGCGGTCAGCACCGACTGCGCGTCCCCCGGAGGAACTCGCCCCTCGACCTTCCACGCTGAGAGGTGGGTATCGAGCGTGCCAACGTCCGGGAGCGGCGGAGCATCCGGCGATCGCCCGACCATGCACCGCCGGCGGGCCGCGCGCAGCAGCGGCTCGCGCTCGGCCACCAGGTCGCTCCGTCGCATCGCGGTTGAACGTCATCACGGCGATGCGCTCCGGCCCGACGCCGCGCGCCAGGAGGTGGCCAAGCCGCGCGATGAGCGTGGTCGTCTTGCCGCTGCCAGCCGGCGCGATGATCTGTGCGGGGCCGTCGGGGAGGGTTGCGGCTGCCCGCTGCTCGGGATCGAGGCGGGCGAGCAAGGCTTGGATTCGGTCTAGGGCGGGCGGAGCCCTGAGCGGGAGGGTCGAGGTCGCCTGCATCCTCGCATGCTGACGTTCGGCGCTTATCGGGATCTTTGGTGCGCCTTATCGGGGCCGATGGCGCGGCGACCCGCGAGGGCGAGGCAGCGACTATCCTTCGCGGCGATGTTCGGACGCCGCGCGCACGCCGCCCCGACGGCTCGTGCACGGCGGATCCGCGCGGCCGCCCAGCGCGATCGCGGGCGTGAGCCGGATGCCCCAACCCCCTGGGGTCCTCCCGCCCACGGCGACAGGACAGCCGAGGCCGCCGCCAGCGCGCCAGCTCGCAAGCCGCTGCGGCCCGCGCGCGTTATCGGTATCGCGGTCGTGCTGGTCCTGGCCATCGTGGTCGTCGGCTCGGTGCTGCTCTGGCAGCGAGTCAGCGCCTTCAACCAGAAGGTCTCCAGCGCGCCGATGGCCTCGAGCGCGCTCTTCGGCCCACTAGGTGGGACGAGCCGGGTCAACGTCCTGATGATCGGCTACAGCGGCGAGGCAAAGCACGGCGGCACGTACCTGGCCGACTCGATCAACATCCTGTCCATCGACCCCGTGGCGAACAAGACGACGCTGATTCCCATTCCGCGCGACCTGTGGATCCAGGAGATTCGCGAGATGCCGCGCGGCGGCAAGGTGAACGAGGCGTTCGCCGATGGATGGGCGAGGGGCGGCTGGAAGGAGGCCGGCAAGGCGGAGACGTCGGTGGTCTCCCAAGTCACCGGCCTCACCATCGACCACTGGCTGGCCATCGATTTCGCTGGCCTCAGCGCCGTGGTCGATGCCGTGGACGGAGTCACCGTCGAAAACCCACGGGCCTTCGCGTACACCTGGTGGGAGGATGCGTGCCACGCCAAGAAGTGGTCGGGGTCGTTTGGCAAGGGAACCCTCCACCTCGACGGCACGGCCGCGCTCACCTACACGCGGGTGCGCTACACGAGCGTCTCCGCCGAATCGAGCGATTTCGCGCGGTCGGTACGCCAGCAGCGGGTCCTAGCCGCTCTGCGCGACAAGCTGGGCGCCGGCATCGGCGCGCTGGGTCCGGACCTAGCATTGATGGATGCCCTCGGCAGCCACCTCAAGACCGACCTTTCGGCAATGGACCTCTTCCTGCTGTCGGGGCACCTGCATGCCGACCGGCGCATCGAGCTGAAGCTCGGCCCCGTGCTCGCGGCCGGGCGGAACTCGGCCGGCTCCTACATCCTCTTCCCGGCCGGCGCGACGAGGCTCGGGGACTACGCACTGCTGCGCCGATACCTCGCCCGTGAGCTAGCCAAGCCGATCCCGACCCCCAGGCCGAGCGCCTCGCCGACCGCCGCGGGCTGAACCGGCGAGCCACAGGAGCTGAGCACGGCATCGGCCTAGAATCGGCCCGTGCCTCCCACCACCCCGGATCTCGATCGCGACGCGCACCTGCGCGCCATCCTGCGACAGCTTCCAGCCGCTCCTGGCGTGTACCTGATGAAGGGCGCCAACGGACGCGTGCTGTACGTGGGCAAGGCCGACGTCCTGCGCAATCGGGTCCGCTCCTACTTCGGCAAGGGACCGGCCTACGACGCCCGCATCGAACGGATGGTGACCGAGGTCGCGGACATCGAGTACATCGTCACCGACACGATCAGCGAGGCGTACCTGCTCGAGAACAACCTGATCAAGGAGCACCGCCCGCGCTTCAACATCCGGCTGCGTGACGACAAGAGCTATCCATTCGTGAAGGTCACCCTCGGCGAGGACTTCCCGCGCATCGTCCGCACCCGGAAGCTGGCGCGTGACGGCAGCCGCTATTTCGGTCCGTACGCATCGGCGTCGAGCGTGGACGAGACGCTCAAGCTGCTGCGCAAGATCTTCCCGTTCCGGACCTGCAACCTCGAGATCCCGGAAGGCAAGCGGGTCCTCGAGCGGCCATGCCTGCTCTACTACATCAACCGCTGCCAGGGGCCCTGCATCCAGGCCATCTCGAAGCCTGACTATCGCGCGACCATCGATCGGGTCGTCGACTTCCTCGACGGCAAGCAGGAGGGGATCGCCGACGAGCTGCGCCGCGAGATGACGACGCAGTCGGACGCGCTGCACTACGAGTCCGCGGCGGTGACCCGCGACAAGCTCCGCGCGGTCGAACGGACGATCGAGCAGCAAAAGGTGGCGGCGTATTCGCGTGCGGAGCAGGACGTCGTCGGCATCGCGCGCGAGGAGGCCGAAGCCTGCCTGCAGCTCTTCGTCATCCGCAACGGCAAGATGATCGGGCGCGACCACTTCATCGTCGAGAACGCGCGCGACGCGACCGATGGCGAGGTGCTGGCGTCGTTCCTGCAGCAGTACTACGCCGCGACGGAGCGGCCACCTCGCGAGGTCCTGGTTCCGTTCCTCCCCGCGGAGAGTCAGGCACTGGCCACCTTTCTGACGGATCGGCGCGGGTCGCGGGTGGCCGTGCACGTGCCGGAGCGTGGCGACAAGCGGCGCCTCCTGGCGCTCGCGACGCAGAACGCGGTCGAGGCACTTGCCAAAGAGCGCGCCGAGTGGCTGGCGGACGCGGGCAAGCGCGACGAGGCGCTTGAAGAGCTCGCCAGGGCGCTGGGTCTCCCCAAGCGCCCGGAGCGCATCGAGTGCTACGACATGAGCAACATCCAGGGCACGAGCGCGGTCGGCAGCATGGTCGTCTTCGTCAACGGACGACCGGAGCCGCGCGAGTACCGCCGCTTCCGGATCAGGTCCGGCGACACGCCGGATGATTTCCGGATGATGGCCGAGGTGCTGCACCGCCGGTTCTCCCGCGCCGCGCGCCTCCGCGCGGAGACGGGCGCCCTTTCGCTGGCGGCCGTGGGCGCGGACGAGGCACCCGAAGACGAGTCAACGACCGAGACCGATGGCGTCGCACCAGAGGTTCCACGCGAGACGGGGTGGGCCCTGCCCGACCTGGTGATCGTGGACGGCGGCAAG
>VBGQ01000162.1 GCA_005882055.1 Chloroflexota bacterium | reverse complement strand
GTAACGAGTCGTAGAAGGGTGGCACCTCGTAGCCGGGATAGAGGTGCGTGTCGACCCGCACGCCGGGTCCCGCCGGCAGCTGCAGCTCCTCGATCACGCCCGTCTGGGGCGCGAAGTTGTCGTTGGGGTCCTCCGCATTGATCCGGAACTCGATCGCGTGGCCGTTGAACGCGATCTCCTCCTGCCGGAGCCGGAGTGACTCGCCCGCTGCGAGCCGTATCTGTTCTCGAATCAGGTCGACGCCGGTGATCGCCTCGGTCACCGGGTGCTCGACCTGGATTCGGCAGTTGATCTCGATGAAGTAGAAGTTCCCGTCTCCGTCCAGCAGGAACTCGAGGGTCCCAACGCTCTCGTAGCCGGCCGCCACCACCGAGCGAATGGCGAGGTCGCGCAGTCGCTCGCGCGCGGCATCGTTCATCGCCGGTGATGGCCCCTCCTCGATCAGCTTCTGGTGCCGACGCTGGATGCTGCAATCCCGCTCGCCCAGATGGATCCCGTTGCCGTGCTGGTCGATCAGCACCTGGACCTCGACGTGGCGGCTCTCCTCGATCCATGCCTCGAAGTAGATCGAGTCGTCGCCAAATGCCGCCTGGGCCTCCGAACGGGCGAGGGGCAACGAGGTCTCCATCTCGCGCGGAGTCCGCACCAGGCGCATGCCGCGCCCGCCACCACCAGCCGACGGCTTGAGCAGGACCGGATACCCGGCCTCCGTCGCCTGTGCCAGCGCGTCGCCCAGGTCGCTGACGATCCCGCGGCTTCCCGGGACGGTCGGGAGCCCGTTGGCGGCGAGCATGCGGCGCACCGCGTACTTGCTGGCGAAACGCTCCAAGACCTCCGCGCGAGGACCGATGAAATGAAGGTCGTGCGCCGCGCACACCTCCGCGAAGCCGGGATCCTCCGAGAGGAACCCATAGCCGGGGTGCACGGCATCGCAGCCACTGATGAGCGCGGCGGAGACAAGCGCCGGCTGGTTGAGGTAGCTGCGCCGTGCTTCGGCCGGACCGATGCAGATCGCCTCGTCCGCGAGACGTACCGCCAGCGTGTCGCGATCCGCCTCCGAATAGGCGACCACCGCCGGCACACCCATGTCTCGACACGCCCGCAGGATGCGGACTGCGATCTCGCCCCGGTTCGCGATCAGGATCTTGCTGAACATCAGACCGATGCCCGCGCCGGCACCCGGCCCGCTTCCCCCAAGGCTGCGATGGTCGCCTCCAGGGTGGCCGGGTCGGCAACGTTGAGCGTCCGCGCCTCCGGCGCGATGCGGCGCACCATGCCGGTCAGCGCTGCTCCGGGACCGCACTCCACGAACGTGTCAACACCCTCGTCGACCATGCGGCGCACGCTCGCGACCCACTCGACCGGGGAGCTCACCTGGCGTGCGAGGAGCTCGCCTAGGCGGGCTGCCTCGCGAACCGGCTCCCCGGTCACGTTGCTGAGAATGGGCGGATCGGCGTCCGACCAGTTCACGGAGCCGAACGCCTTCGACAGTGCCTCGCCCACCGGCGCCATGGCCGGTGAGTGGAACGGTCCGCTGACGCGCAGGGCAATCAGCCGCTTCGCGCCCGCCGCGCGCAAGGGCTGCTCCGCAGCGGCCAGGGCGGAGGCGGTGCCCGAGATGACGACCTGCCCGGGAGCGTTGTCATTGGCGACGACCAGGGATTCGCGCGCGGCGACCCCGTGGATCGTCTCCTCGATGATGCCGCGGTCGAGTCCGATGACCGCAACCATCCCGCCACCCGCGACCGCCTCCGCCATCAATGATCCGCGGAGCGCGACGAGCCGTAGTGCGTCCGCGGCGGAGAGCACTCCGGCGGCGGCGAGCGCGGCGTACTCGCCCACCGAATGACCCGCCACGAATGCCGCGGAGATCGGGGCGCCGGCGGCCGCGGACGCCTCGCGGAGCGCCTCGAGGCAGGCAATCGAGGTGGCGACCAGGCAGGGTTGCGTCTGGCGCGTGTCGTTGAGACGATCCTCCGGGCCATTCCAGCAGGCGGCGGAAACGCCCCAGCCGAGCGCCGCGTCCGCTAGCTCGTACACGGCTCGAGCCGGGGGCGATGACTTGGCCAGCTCCTGACCCATGCCCACCGCCTGCGACCCCTGCGGGGAGAAGAGGAGTGCCAGGCTCACGAGGCGGCGCTCACGAGGCGGCGCTCCCAAGGGCATCGCTCACGAGCTGGCGCTCTCGAGCTCGACGAGAACTTGCCCGTATTCGACTGCCTCGCCCGCCTCGGTCACCAGGTTGCCGACGACGCCGGAGCGCGGGGCGCGGACGTCGTGGCGCACGCCGAGCACGTCCACGTACCCCAGGGCATCACCCTTCTCGACCGCAAGGCCAGGGCCAAGGCCATCCGCGTACGAGAAGTAGCCGACCGCCGGAGAAGTGACCTCGCCCGCACCGTGGGCGACCGCTTGCGCGTGATGCCCGGCACGAGCTCCCGCGGCGCCATGCGCGGGAACCTGCTGGCCAGCCGCCGACGCCCTGGCAGCCGACGAGCCACCGGCGGCAAGACCGGCGGCAGGCGCCACCACCCGGACGCGCAGGTCACCCCGTCGGACCTCGATCTCGCCCAGGCCATGCCGCGTGAGTCGTTCGGTCAGCTGCGCGATGAGCGCGGGCACCACGTCCGCGAAGGGCCCAAGGCCCTTGTCGGGGCTGCTCACGCCCCATCCTCACCATCGGCGCCGTCCTCGCCGGAAGGCCAAATCTCGCTCCAGCGGGGGCGGCGCGGCACACCCGGCAGGCGCAGGATCCGCCCGAGTCGGTGGCGAAGCGACGGGGGCGCCGGCTCGACTGCGGGTCCTCCGGCCTCGGTATAGGTGCCGAGATGCCGGAGCCGCGCGTATCGGCTCGTCAGCAGCTCGGCGGTGGCCGTCGCCCCGATGTCGGCCAGTGCCTCCAGCACAGCACGCTTGATGGCAC
>VBGQ01000161.1 GCA_005882055.1 Chloroflexota bacterium | reverse complement strand
CTGGAGGAGTAGCGGAGGGTTGTCGGGGGTCACCACCGGTGCTACCGTTGCGACCCGTTTCGGCGGGGTGGCGCCGCCGACCACGCTTTCATCGGTCCGTTCTTCATCAGGATCGTCGTCGCCAGCTTCATCAACCCCACGCACTCATCGGCACATGACCAAACTCATCCAGATCCTGGGGGCCCTACTCGGGACCATCGGCGGGCTCGTCCTGGGCCTGCTCCTGATGGTGCAGGCCGGTGGGTTGCTGGACCCTGCAAATCGGCCGGCATTCCTGACGGCCTTCGTGGTGGCCAGCCTCCTGTTCGGCTACCTGGCGATTCCGTACATCACCGTGATCCCCACGCGCTGGGCGATCGCCCAGCTGGCCGAAGCGGGAGCCGGGGAGTACGCGCTGGGCGTCGTGGCGATCCTGGTCGGCCTGGTGATGGGCCTCTTGCTGGGCGTTCCGCTGTCACAGCTCGGGGGCGTCGCGGGATCGGTCCTGCCGCCCATCGTCGCGCTCGTCCTCGTGGCGGTGATGCTGGCCGCGACCCTCTACAAGCGCGACGTCCTGATCCCTGCCGCCGCGGCGATCCTGCCCGGCGGTAGACGCCGGATGCATCCGGGACAGGTGGTGGTGGATACCAGCGCGGTGATCGATGGGCGGATCGTGGACATCGGTCGCACAGGGTTCATCCTGGGCACGCTGGTCGTCCCGCGCTTCGTGCTCGACGAGCTGCAGCGCATCGCCGATTCGCCCGATCCCATGCGCCGCAATCGCGGGCGCCGTGGCCTGGAGATGCTGTCCGCGCTCCAGAAGGACGCCATCTCCCCCGTCGAGATCAGCGAGCAGACCTACCCGGAGATCGGCGAGGTGGACGCCAAGCTGGTGGCGTATGCGCGCGAGCACGCCGCGGCGATACTGACCAACGACTTCAACCTGAACCGCGTGGCGGAGCTCCAGGGCATCCGTGTCCTCAACATCAACGAGCTGGCGAACGCCGTGAAGGCAGTTCTTCATCCGGGCGAGGAGCTGACGGTCCGCATCATCCAGGAGGGGAAGGAACCCGGGCAGGGGGTCGGCTACCTCGACGACGGCACCATGATCGTGGTGGAGGGCGGCAGCCGGTCCATGGATCACGATCTGAACGTGACCGTCACCCGCGTGCTGCAGACGGTCGCCGGCCGCATGATCTTCGCCCAGCCCCGTGACGGTGTTCCGGCCCCGGCCCCCGAGCCAACCCCGATGCGTGCCCGCCAGCAGCCATCCGCGCGCGCCGAGGCCCTGCCTCGCCCGAATACCGGCCGGCGCGAACGCGGCTGACGACCCAGGGACCATTGACCGACCTCGCGGCCGTGCTGGTGGCGGCCGGCCGCGGCAGCCGGATGGGTGGCGACAAGCTCTGGATCGAGCTCTGGGGACGGCCAGTCTGGCGGTGGAGCCTCGACACCCTGCTGCGCGCGGAGGGCATGACGCGCGTGGCGCTGGCTGTGCCACCCGGTGAGGTTGAGCGTTTTCGGCGGGCGCTTCCACCTGATGCGGACCGATGCCTTCTCGTCGAGGGCGGTGAGACGCGTTCGGCGTCGGTCCATGCAGGCCTCTCTGCGCTGACCGATGCCGGCGCTGGAAATGACACGCTGGTGCTGGTCCACGACGCGGCGCGACCCGCGGTGGACGCTCGGCTCATCGACGACGTGGTCGTGGCAGCGCGCGACGGAGGTGCGGCGATCCCGATCGTCCCTGTCGCCGACACCCTCAAGCACGTGGAGGGGGGGCTGGTCGAGGCAACCGTGCCGCGCCAGGGGCTGGGATCGGCGCAGACCCCACAGGCGGCAAGCTTGGGCATCCTCCTCGCGGCGCTCGATGCTGCACGCGTCCGTGGCGGGGAGCCCACCGACGAGGCCGCGGCGCTGACCGCCATCGGCGTGCCGGTGCGTGCCGTGCCCGGAGATGCGGCAAACCGCAAGCTGACCGAGGACGGCGACCTGCCCGTGCTGCGCGCGATCCTGCGTGAACGATCCCTTGCCGCGGTCGACGTGCCAGGAGCCGGCGCCCGGAGCGGCATCGGGTTCGACGCACATCGGCTCGAGGCGGGCATTCCCATGCGGCTCGGCGGTCTCGCGCTTCCGGACGAGCCCCGTGGCCTCGCCGGTCATTCGGACGGAGACGTCGCGCTGCACGCGGTGATCGACGCCCTGGTCGGGGCGGCGCACCTCGGTGACATCGGCGCGATGTTCCCGGAAGGTGACGACCGATGGGCGGGCGCCGATTCAGGAGACCTGTTGCGCGGCACCGTTGAGCGGCTCCAGGCTGCAGGGCTGCGACCGCGGGCGGTCGACCTGACGATCGTCGCGAACGAGCCAGCGATCGCGCCGGTTCGGGCCGAGATGGAGGGTCGGATCGCCGAGCTGTTGGGCATCGACGGCTCCACGGTGAGCGTCAAGGGCACCACCAGCGACGGCCTCGGGTTTGCGGGAAGCGAAGGTATCGCGGCCTACGCGGTGGCGACTGTCGAGCCGGCCATTCCGGCATGACCGAGTGGATCGGCGGGCGACGCCCCGTGGCCGAGGCGCTCGCCGCCGGTCGACCGGCGCATCGGCTCCTCGTCTCGTCGAACGCCAAGCCGAACCCCGAGCTCAACGCCCTCATCGCCGGTGCGCGCGAAGCGGGCCTATCGGTCCAGACAGTCTCGTCGGAGCAGCTGGCGCGAACAGCCGGATTCGACGGGCACCAGGGGGTGCTGCTCGAGGTGAGCGAGCGGCGGTGGTCTGATCTGACCGAGATGCTCGCGCGGGCGGCGGCACGCCAGCACGAGCCGTTCCTCCTGCTGCTGGAGCATTTGCAGGATCCGGTGAACCTGGGTGCTCTGCTCCGTTCTGCGGAGGCGGCCGGTCTCGACGGCGCGCTCTTCCCCGAGCGGGGAGCGGCTCCGCTGAGCCCAGCGGCGGTCAAAGCGTCTGCCGGCGCGAGTGAGCACCTCTTGCTGGCGCGGGTCGGGAGCCTGGGCGAGACGATCCACGAGCTGAAGCTGGCGGGCATCCGCCTCGTGGCCGCTGACCAGGAAGCGGAGCAGTCTGCCTGGGATGCTGATCTGACCGGACCGATCGCGCTCGTGGTCGGATCGGAGGGAAGCGGAGTGTCCGGCGCCACCAAGCGCCGCAGCGACCTGCTGGTCCGCCTCCCGATGGCCGGTCGGGTTGCATCACTGAATGCGGCGACTGCCGGGGCGCTGCTCCTCTTTGAGATCGTCAGGCAGCGGTCGCTCGAAGGTGCCCGCTAGAATCGGCGTCCGGGCCGACGTAGCTCAACGGTAGAGCAGCGGTTTTGTAAACCGCCGGTTGTGGGTTCGACTCCCTCCGTCGGCTCCATCAGCCGGTGTACCCTCAGGGACCATGGGCGCCAGGCTGCGTTCGCTACTTCGCCGTATCGGTATCGGCGAGCGACGGTGGATTCCCCCGTCCGAGGAACGCCAAGAGCACACGGAAATCGTCCGCGATCGGCTTTCCCACGACCCGGCGGCCGAAGCACCACCGGAAGGGACCGACCCTTCGGCTTCTTGGGGGCGCTCTTCGAGCCGGGTCCCTTGTCAGGCATCGTGGCCTCCTGCGCGTTGGTCCGAACCCCGAAACGTTACACCTCAGCCGGGCTCTGCTTCGGCTGCCGTCGCCACGCGCCGGCGGCGAGTCAACGCGAAGACCAGAAGGCCTCCGATCACGTACCCGCTGCCCTGGACGATGAGGAGCACCACGACCGGCAGGACGGTCCCCAGGACGCCGCCCAACAAGGCGCCAATCAGGGAGCCGAGAGCACCAACTGTTCCAATGGCTCCCATGACGCGGCCGCGATGGCTGTCGCTCGTATACATCTGCGGCAGGGTCACCCAGGACGCCTGCATCGCCGCCCCCGGCACGCCGACGATGACCATGACGATCAGCGCGGGCCAGATGTAGGGGAAGACCGCTGGGTAGGTGAACAGCCCAAGATCGATCACGCCGAACAGCAACGCGCCGCCGATGAGGAGGAAGAGCGGGTTGATGCGGTTGGCATATCGGCCGATGACGATCGCGCCCGCTAGCCCGCCAATCGCCTGGGTCGAGAGCAGGGCACCGTAGCCGGCCTGGTCAGAGTGCAACGCCACGACCACCCACGGCACGAACAGCACCATGGTCAGCCCCTCCCCGATCCGCGTGATGCTCATGAAGCCCAGGAGCGCCCGCAGGATCGGTTGCCCACGCATCACCCGCAGCCCATCTCGCCATTCCGTGATGAGCCGGCGCCACGCGGAGCTGGCGGCGTGCTCAAGCGATTCGCTGCGCACGGGCCGGAACGACGGACCGCGGATCAGGGCGATCATCGCCGCCGAAAACACGAACGAGGCTGCATCGGCCAGCACGACGGCCAGCAGGCCCCCGAGCGCGAAG
>VBGQ01000160.1 GCA_005882055.1 Chloroflexota bacterium | reverse complement strand
TGGCGGCGGCCCCTGGGCTCTAGGTGAGCCCTGATTAATCGATCCGGAGCAGCAGCTGACCGGTCGCGACCGTCTCCCCCGCGGCAACGGCAACAGCCGAAACCCGGCCCGCTCGAGGTGCCCTGACCTCGTTCTGCATCTTCATGGCCTCGATCGTCAGCAGCGGATCGCCAGCCGCAACCTCGGTGCCCTCGGCCGTCTCGATCGCGACGACGAGCCCCGGCAGGGTGGCCGTCACGTCAATTGGGCCCGCCCCGGAGCCGGAGGCACCCGCGGCCTCCGCCAGGAGCTGCTCTCGCCGGCTCCGAACGATGACCGGAATCCGCCGGCCGCGGAGGGTCACGAACCACTCCGAGCCCCAGCCCTCGACGACGACCTGGGCAGAGCCGCCAGCCGCCCGCAACCCGGCGACGCCAGCGTCTCGGTCGACCCAGCTGAAGGACCAGCCCGCCGCCGGCTCCATCTCGACGCCATCGGCACCGCCAACCAGGGTCCGATAGCGCGGTTCAGGCCCGGTCATCGCCGCAGGCCATCCTGCCGACCCAGGCGAGCCCAGGCGGAATCGCCGGGCCGCAGCGAACTCCCCGTCCGGGGCGCCGGCGTGCGCAACGGTCTTGCTCCGGCCCCCGTGCTCGCGCGTGCCTGCTCCGCCGCCAGGGCGACCAGCGCCGTCTCCTCGGCCGTCAGGTTCGGGCCTTCGCCCCATTCCGCCGTGATGAACCCGGTGTCGTAGTCGCCGGACACGAATCCGGGCTGGTCCACCAACCAGCGATCGAACCCCAGGTCAGTCTGCAGGCCGCCGACCAGCATCTCATCGAGCGCCCTTCGCAGGCGCGCCACGGCCGCGGGCCGATCGCCGGCGTGGACCATCACCTTCGCCAGCAGGGGGTCGTAGGCAGTGGTGAGCGGGACGCGCGTGCGAACCGCTTCGTCGACGCGCACTCCCGGGCCGGAGGGCAGGCGCCAGGTCGTCACGGTTCCGGCAACCGGGCGAAAGCCGGCATAGGGGTCCTCGGCATAGATCCGCACCTCGATGGCGTGCCCCCGCGGGATCGCCTCGCGGACGGCCTGGGGTAGCGGCTCCCCGGACGCGACCAGGATCTGGGCGGCGACGAGGTCGAGGCCGGTCACCAGCTCGGTGACCCCGTGCTCCACCTGGAGCCTCGTGTTCATCTCCAGGAAGTAGTGGCCGCCTTCGGCGTCGACCAGGAACTCGACGGTCGCCGCGTTCTCGAACTCGACGGTCCCCGCCACCTGGCGTGCCGAGGCGTAGAGCTGCTCCCGCAACGCGGCGTCGACCGCCGGCGAGGGTGTCTCCTCCACGAGCTTCTGGTGGCGGCGCTGGATCGAGCAGTCGCGTTCTCCCAGGCAGACCAGGCTCCCGTGCCGATCCCCCAGCAGCTGCACCTCGACGTGCCGCGCCGGCTCAATGAGTCGCTCGAGGTAAAGGGTCGGATCCCCGAATGCGGCCTCCGCCTCCCGACGCGCGGCGGGCAGCGCGGCCGCGAGCTGCCGGGCGTCCTCCACCCGCCGCATCCCGCGCCCGCCACCGCCGGCGGCGGCCTTGAGCATGGCCGGATAGCCGACCTCGGTGGCGTCGCCTGGCCGGGTGGCGTCCACCGCCACCAGGAGTCCCGGGACGATGGGGACGCCGGCGTCGGCGACGGCGCGACGAGCCGCCAGCTTGTTGCCGAGCAGCTCCTGCGTTTCAGGAGTTGGGCCGATCCAAGTCAGACCCGCCTTCTGGACAGCCCTGGCGAAGGTCGCGCTCTCGGAGAGAAAGCCGTAGCCGGGATGAATCGCGTCGGCCTTGGTTGCTCGAGCAGCGGCGATCAGGGCTGGGATGTTGAGGTACGAGGCCGCGGGTGCGGTTGGGCCGATGAGGACCGCCTCGTCTGCCATCGTGACGTGGACGGCGTCCGCGTCCGCTTCGGAATAGACCGCAATGCTGGTGCTGCCCATCTCGCGCAGGGTTCGAGCGATCCGGACCGCGATCTCACCGCGGTTGGCGATCAGGACGCGCGAGAGCCGACGGAGGCGCCTGTCTTTGCGCACAGACACCCGGCGCTACAGCGGAATGTTGCCGTGCTTCTTGGCCGGTAGCGCCTGGCGCTTTCCCTCCAGCAACCGCAGGCCCGACGCCAACCGTGCGCGCGTCTCCGATGGCAGGATCACCTCGTCGACGTATCCGCGTGCGGCCGCCACGTATGGATTCGCGAAACGCCCCTCGTACTCCGCGACCAGCTGCGCGCGCTCCTTCGCTGGGTCTGCCGCGGACTCGATCCGATCGCGGAAGATGATGTTCACCGCGCCCTCGACGCCCATGACCGCGATCTCCGCCGTCGGCCAGGCGAAGTTCAGGTCCCCGCGGACGTGCTTGCTGCTCATGACGTCGTACGCGCCGCCGTACGCCTTGCGGGTGATCACCGTCAGCTTGGGTACGGTGGCCTCGCAATACGCATACAGCAGCTTGGCGCCGTGGCGGATGATCCCGCGATGCTCCTGGTCGACTCCCGGCAGAAAGCCGGGAACATCCACCAGCGTGACGAGCGGGACGTTGAAGCAGTCGCAGGTCCGCACGAACCGCGCGGCCTTGTCGGAGGCATCGATGTCCAGGACACCCGCAAGCACTTCTGGCTGCTGTGCGACGACGCCGATGCTCCTGCCCTCGATGCGCGCAAACCCGCAGATGATGTTTCGCGCGAACTCCGCGTGGACCTCGAGGAACGAGCCGGAATCCACGAGCCCCCGGACGACGCTGTGCATGTCATAGGAGCGTTGCGGCGAATCGGGAATCAGCGCGTCGAGCTCTGAACCGTCCACCTCGGGTGCCCGCCAGTCATCGTTCAGTGGCGCAAGCTCGACATTGTTCTGCGGCAGGTAGCCCAGGAGCCGTCGCGCGAGATCGATGGCCTGCGCCTCCCCCTCCGCGCGGAACTGGGCCACGCCGCTCCGCTCGTTGTGCACTCGCGCGCCGCCGAGGCCTTCGAAATCGATCTCTTCGTGCGTGACCGTCTTCACCACGTTGGGGCCGGTCACGAACATGTGGCTCGTTCCATCGGCCATGATCGTGAAGTCGGTGATCGCCGGCGAGTAGACCGCACCACCGGCACACGGCCCAAGGATCAATGACACCTGCGGGACGACGCCGCTGGCCAGCGTGTTGCGCAGGAAG
>VBGQ01000159.1 GCA_005882055.1 Chloroflexota bacterium | reverse complement strand
GCGCAATCGTCAGCGAGCGGCTCGATGCCGTGCGTCCGGAGGCGCAAGCCCTGGGGGTGTCGCGGGTGGTCGAGACCGTCCAGGAAGCTCTCACGGATCCCGAGCTGCAGCTGGTGGACGTAGCCAGCCGCAACGATCGCCACGCCGATCAGGCGCGGGCGGCGCTCGATGCGGATCGCGCGGTCTACGTGGAGAAGCCCATCGGCCGCACGTCTCACGAGGCCGAGTCGCTGGCCGGCCGCGCCCTCGAGGTCCAGCGCCCCACCCAGGTGGGGCTCGTCATGCGCTACGACCCGGCGATCGTCGAGGCCCGCGCGCTCATTGCCGAAGGAGCCATTGGCGAGGTGCGGCATGGGCGCACGGGCAGCTTCCACGGCAGCTACCTGGATCCCCGCCGTCCGATCTCGTGGCGCCTCCAGGCGGAGCACGCGGGAGGCGGCGCCATGCTCGATCTCGGGGTGCACCTGATCGATGCCCTGCGCTTCATGCTCGGCGAGGCCCGGGTGGTCTCGGCGTCGGCGCGCACGGTGGTCGCCTTTCGCCCGGGGACCGATGGCGTCGGCGAGCCGGTCGACGTCGACGACTGGGCATGGGGTGAGCTCCAGTTCGATGCCGGCGCACACGTCACCGTGGAGGCCTCGCGCATCTTTCTGGGCGCCGAGGCCCTCACCTTCGAGCTCTACGGCTCCGCGGGGAGCCTGGTCGGCGACCTGCACGACGGCGGCGCCCTCGCCCTGCGCCGATTCGACGGCCGCGAGGCGGCATATCTCGAGGCCGCAGGGCGGGACCCGTTCGTCATGACGGTGCAGGAATTGCGACCGCCGGCTCGCCTCTCGCTCGGGCCATTCGTCGACCAGCACGCCGCGGGCCTGCATCACCTCCTGGTGCGCATGACCGCGGATGACCCGGCCCCCGGCCTCGCCCCAACCTTCGCGGACGCAGCGGCGGCCGAGTCGATCGCCCACGCGCTCGTGACGATGGGCCGGCATGAGCAGGGAGTGCTGCCCACCGGGGCACAGGCGCTTCCCGGGCAGTCGCTCCGTGGCTGAGGCCCAGCCGCAGGTGCTGCTCGGCCGCGCGGTGCTGGAGGACCGGGTGATGGCCGCGCGGCTGGTCGTGGCCGCCGGGCGCGTCGAGGAGATCGTCGAAGACGCAGCGGGCGCACGCGGACCGTACCTCGCCCCTGGGTTCGTGGACGTCCACGTTCACGGATGGGGCGGCCACGACGCGATGGGGGACGAGGCCGCCCTCGACGGCATGGCGCGGGCCCTGCTGCGCCATGGCGTGACCTCGTTTGTGCCCGCGGCCGTGACCTCGCCGCTCGACCGGCTGGCGATCTTTGCCGACCGCGTGCGCCGCTGGATGCCCGCCGCTCCCGAGGACGGTGCGGAGCCGCTCGGCTTCAACATCGAAGGGCCGTGCATCTCGCCGGAGAAGAAGGGAGCGCAGAACGAGGCCTTCATCCAGCTCCCCTCCGCGGTCCCGCGTTCTGCCCTGGAACCGATGCTGGACGGGCTGCGCTTGATGACCGTCGCCCCCGAGCGCGATGGCGCGCTCGACCTCGTCCGCTGGCTGGCCGCCGCCGGGGTCAACGTCTCGCTGGGCCACTCGAACGCGACCGCCGCCGAGGGAGCGGAAGGCTACGCGGCCGGGCAACGACGACGCCTACGTCGAGCTGGTCGCCGACGGCCTGCACGCCGAGCGCTCTGTCTGGCCGATCATCCTGCGCGCCAAGCCTGCCAGCCGCCTGATCCTGGTCAGCGACGCCATCGGTCTGGCGGGCATGGGCGACGGGCGAATGAAGATCGGGGAGCTGGAAGTCGAGGTCCGGGACGGCGCGTGCCGCCTCGTCTCGGACGGACGCCTGGCTGGCAGTGTGATCGCGCTCGATATCGCGGTTCGGAACCTAGCCGACGCCGGGGTGCCACTGCCGCTGGCCGTGCGAGCCGCGAGCCGCAACCCCCTGGAGCTGCTCGGCGTCACCGACCGCGGCTCCATCGCGCCGGGCCAGCGCGCTGACCTGGTCGAGATGGACGATGGGCTGCAGGTCCTGCGCGTGATGAAGGCGGGCCGCTGGTACCCCGCGGCGGGCTCAGCGGGGGCAGCCGCGTGAGCGGCAGGGACACTCCGGCGAGCACCGCGGCCGAGATCCTCCGCCAGCTGTGGAGGACGTTGGCCCCGCCGCTCGGCACGGAGGCCGGGGCGATCGTGGCCCTGCTCGCCACCGCCGTCGCCGGCATGGCTGCGGGTTTGGTGGTCGTCGTGGTGCTCGGCCTGCTGCTGCCGTATCTCCGTCCGCCCGACGGGCTGGTGCGCGCGACCGTCCTGGTGGCCGGGCCGCCGCTGCGCTACGCGCTCCTGCTGGTGGCGGTGGGGAAGACCTGGCTGGCGCCGGAGCAGGGCCTCGTCCCCGCGCTCATCCTTCTGCTGGTCCTCGCCTTCGTGGTCCCGCTCGTCGGCTTCCTCGTTGCGCAGGCGATTGCTCGACGCGATCGGTCCGCTTGACCGTTGACGCCGCGACCGCGGATGGCTAGGGTGGTTTGGTCTGGTCTAGTCCACTTGGGCTACGTGCCCGGGACGGGTGCCGCAGCGACCCGCGCGGCGGTCGTCGATGAGGAGGTGGAGCTGGGGAATCGGATATCTGTGGGTTGACCGATACCTGGATGCACGAGGGTTGATATGACAGCAATCCTGCTGACCATCTGGGCGATCATCTGCATCTTCGACATCCTCGGACCGACCGTGATCATGGGCTTCCGCCCGCTGATCGCCGGGACCGGTGCCGGACTCATCGTCGGAGATCTGAACCTCGGGATGGCCATCGGTGCCACGCTCGAGCTGACCGCCCTCGGGGTCTACACCTATGGCGGGGCGACGATCCCCGACTACCAGACCGGAGCCATCATTGGCACCGCCCTGGCAGCCGCCGGAGCCGGAGACTTCGCAGCGAAGACCGCGACCGGATTGGCCATTGGCCTGCCCGCCGCCGTGCTGCTTGCCTCCCTGGATCCCATCGGTCGTTTCCTGCCGACGTTCTGGATCCACCGGGCGGATGGCTACGCGGCCGAGGGGAACTCGAGCGGCCTCAGCCTGATGCACTGGACGGCATTCATCCCATGGGCCGCTGTACGCGCCATCCCGACCTTCCTGGCGGCGCTCGCCGGCAACACGGGCACGGTCCAGAACCTCCAGAACGCGATTCCCAAGGGCTTCATCGACGGCATGACCCTGGTCGGCGCGATCCTGCCGGCGGTCGGTTTCGCGATGCTGCTCAGGATCATGCCGGTGGGCCGCTATTGGTACATGCTCCTCATCGGCTTCGTGCTGTTCGCATACCTGAAGGTGCCTCTGTTGGGCATCGCGCTCTTCGGCCTTGCGATCGCCTTCCTCTTCGAGACCCTGCGGCCGCGAACGGCCGTTGGTGCTCCTCCTCCGCCGACTCCGGCGGCACCGGTTAGCGGGGAGGCCGTCTGATGGCCACGACCAACGCACCCACCGTCCGGCTGGAGCGACGCGACCTCCTCGCCTCGTTCTGGCGCTACTTCTGGTCGTTCCAGATCTCCTGGAACTACGAACGCATGCAGGCGCTTGGCTTCGCCTACGCGATGGAGCCGGTCCTGCGCAAGCTGTTTCCCAACGACGCCGACTACGAGGCGGCGCTGGAGCGGCACCTGGTCTTCTTCAACACCAACCCCGTCGTCGGGGCGCCGCTGATCATCGGATCGGCGATCGCCATGGAGGAGGCCGGCGCGCCTGCCTCCGCCGAGGGCGTCAAGCTCGCCCTGATGGGCCCGCTCGCCGGCGTCGGCGACACGATCATCTGGGCGCTCTACAACTCGATCATCTTCACCATCGGCGCTTCGCTGGCCCTGCAGCAGAACATCCTGGGCCCGATCTTCGTGATCGTGATGGTGGCGATCCCGTACACCGTCGCGCGCTACAGGCAGTTCATGTGGGCCTATGGCCAGGGCCGGGCGCTCGCGACAAGCCTCGCCTCGGGTGCGCTGGAACGCGTGACCGAGGGAGCCACCGTCCTGGGCCTGATCGTGATCGGCGGGTTCATCCCCTCGATCGTGAAAATCGTGACGACCTGGGATTACCAGCAAACGCTGACGGTCACCGGACCGAAGGGCGCGCAGGCCGTCACCAACAAGGTGCCGGTGCAAACGCAGCTGGACGCGATCCTGCCGTTCATGCTGCCGGTCCTGCTCACCGCCTTCGTGTACTGGCTGCTCAAGCGGTACAACCTGAACCCGTTGTGGGCGATCGCGGTCGTCTTCGTCTTCGGGCTCATCGTTGGCTGGCTTGGCTGGTTTGCTCCGGCCCTGCCGACACCGCCCGCGGCCGCGTAGCAAGCGATCCGAACCTCGCGCCGAGTGGCGGGCCTCGCCCGCCACTCGGGCTTCTCAGCACTCGGAGACCCCATGTACGAGCGCTACTTCGATGCCGTGGACGGCATCCTGCGCAAGGTCCGCGATGCCAATCGCGAGTCGATCCCGCGTGCTGCATCGCTCATGGCCGACACCATCGCCGCGGACGGCATCGTCCACGCCTTCGGCAGCGGTCATTCCCAGTTGCTGGCCATCGAGCTGGCCGGACGAGCGGGAGGGCTCGCCGCCATGCAGGTGATCCTTGATCCAGGCCAAGGGAAGGCGGAGTCGATCGAGGGTTACGCAGCAACCCTGCTCCGCGACTACCAGCTGGAGTCGCGCGACTGCCTCATCGTGATCAGCAACTCCGGCCGCAATCCGTCACCCATCGAGATGGCGCAGCTCGGTAGGCAGCGCGGCCTCCCGGTGATCGCCGTCACTGCGGCTGAGTTCTCCAAGAGCGTTTCGTCGCGGCACTCGTCCGGCAAGCGGCTGCTCGACGTGGCGGACGTCGTGCTCGACACCTGCGGCGCCGCGGGTGACGCGGCGGTCGAGATTGAGGGCGTGCCTGAAGCGATCGGCCCGACCTCGACCGTGGTGGGCGCCACGCTGCTGAACGCCGCGTTGGTGGAGACCATCGGGGAGCTCGTGCGACGCGGCGTGGAACCGCCAATCCTCGTCTCGCAGAACGTGGACGGCTCCGAGGAGCGCAACGCCAGGCTG
>VBGQ01000158.1 GCA_005882055.1 Chloroflexota bacterium | reverse complement strand
TGGAGGAGGGCGAGCCGAACGCCCTCTTCGCAAGTCCCCAGAACCCGCGGACCAAGGAGTTCCTCTCCAAGATCCTCTAGCTAGACAGATGGACCGATAGACCGATGGCGATGTGCAGCCACAGTCTCCTAACGTCCAACGAGCCGGCTGCCCCGGTTCCGATGGCCCGGCTCTGAGGATGGGCGTGCGCGCCTGGTGTCACGTTTTGGCCAACGAAGGCGCCTTTTGGAGCCGATGGAGGCCTTCCTTGGATGGTAGGAGATCCTGGCGTCACACCAGCGGATGGGCCGGCGCCATGGCGCGTCAGGAAGGGCGCTTGACGCCGTAGACCTTCGCGCGCGGTAGGCGGGCGGCCTCGTCACTGGTGCGCACATGCTCCTTGGCGATCTTGAGCGCCACGGGAACCTCGCTGGGCTTGCCGCCCTCGAACTCGATCAGCCAGCGAAGGCCTTTCTCGGTGAGCTCCGCACCGCCTGAGGCACCCGGCTCGATGAACGGCGCGACCACCATCCGCCGCCGATGCAGCTGCTCGACTGCCAGCTGGACTTTGAAGGGCTCCGAGCCAACCTCTTTGGCAAGGGGCGTCAGGTCCACCGCCTGATTCGGCGCGCGACGCAGAAACCGGAGGATTGCGACGTCCAGGTCCTGGTTCGCGAGACCTGCAGCAGGACTCGCCTTCGGTTCGGCCGAGGCGGCCTGGCGCTCTGCTGGTTCGGTGCTTTCGGGAGTCAGCGGAGCGCCGGTCGGGGGCGGAGCATCCGTTGAGCCGCGGCGCTTCATGAGGGCGCGAGGATAGCAGCCATCCTTCGCAGCTCGCCCGCTCAGGGTGGCCCGGCGCTCAAGCCAGTGGGCCGACGTTGGAGGCGTGGCCAGGCGTAGGCCGCCGCAACAACCGCCGCCACGAAGAGCAGAGCCAGACCCTCGCTCACCTGGCCCAGGGCGATGCTCACGACCGAAATGGCGGTTACCGCGCCGATCGTCCGCAGCGCCGCTACGGCCGGACGGGTGTTGCGCCAGATCCACGCGAGGAGGATGGCGATCCCGGTCACTGGCGGCAGCGCGACGAGCCACATCGCCAGGCTGTTCGAGGCGCTGCAAGGTTCGCTCGCGTTCAGGGCCGTGAAGGACGTCACTCCGGTGGGGACCAAACGCAGCCATTGACAGCTCAACTCCACATCGTTCGGGCGGGTGACAAAGATGAGGAGGGAGATGGCGAATACGGCAAGCCATGCTGCTCCGATGGCTCGCCACGACCCCTTGCGGCGTAACGAAGGCGCCAGGACCAACACGAGCGACATCAGGATGAGCACCGGCAGCACCTGGAGCAGCACGCCGTCCAGCCAGCTCATGGGGAGACTCTTACGCGGCGGCTCCCGAACGTCAAGGTTGGGTCGTCAGGCCTCGAGGGCTGTCGGTCGCAGCTCTACGGCAAGCGAGAAGCCCGCCGCCTGGCGAACCGCGTCGCCCAGGTGGTCGTCCCACTCAGCCGTGTGCGGGAGTCGAACCCGACGCGTTGCGCCCGCCACCGGGATATTGATGACCACCGGCAGCGGCCCGGGATGACCGACGATGGCCTGCACCACGGACTCGATGACCGACAAGAGCTGGTCGATTGGGACCTCTTCGTCGAAACCCACGGTGATCGTCCCCGCGCCAACCGGTGAGGCGGGAAGCGGCACAGCGTCGCGCGGTGCCGGAGGCTCGTCGCCCGCCTCGGATAGCGCCGCGTCTGTGGGCTCGACGGCTGACGCGGCACGCGGCTTGATCGGGCTCACCCGGACGGGTGGCTCATCCATGGACGGGGCGGTAGCGACGGACGCACCCGAACTGGCGGCCACCGGCGCCCCAGCGGCGACCGCAACCGCGGCGACGGCAGGTTCGGCGACGGGCACGGCGATCCCGGGTGAGCCGCCGTTGCCACCACCCCCGCCGTTCCCGCCCGAGTAGCCATTGCCGCCCGGCCGGTTCGTCCCGTAGCCCCGGCCGCGGCCGCGAAGCAACCGATCCCGCTCCGCGGAGAAGGCAACGGGTCCCATCCGCACGGCGTCGTCCCACGAATGGACGACCTCGCAGAGCAGCTTCGCCTCGTCGTCCCGATGGTCGACCCGGCCGCTGACCAGTACGACCGAGTCGTCCGCCCAGGCATTCGCGGTCTCCTGGAAGACCTTTGGGAAGACGACCACCTCGACCGTCCCTTGTAGATCCTCGAGGTTGGCGACCAGCATGGTCGAGCCGGCGCGCGTGATCACCCGTCGCGATCCCTGCAGGATCCCACCCAGCGTCACCTTGGCCTGGTCCTGCTCCTCCGCGAGGTCGCCGGTGTACGCGGTCACGTATTCAGGCAGCTCGTCCGCGATCTCCCCCAACGGGTGCTCCGTCAGGTACAGGCCGAGCAGCTCCTTCTCCCAGCGCAGCCGTTCCCGCCGCGGGATCTCCTCATCCAGGACCGATGGCGGAGCCCCAGCTTCGGCCGCGACCGATGGCGCGGGCTCCTCCGGCGCCGCGAAGAGATCGAAGAGGGTCCCCTGTCCTGCGGCCACGTCGCGCTGATGCCGCGCGCCCGTCTCGAGCGCCACGTCCAGGTGCATCAGCAGCGTGCCCGCGCCGCCCAGGGATCGCAGCGCACCGGCACGAATCAACGACTCGAGCACGCGCTTGTTGACCGTCCGTAGGTCGACACGCCGGCATAGGTCATCCAGCGATCGGAACGGGCCGACGTCATCGGACACCTCCGAGCGGCCTTCCCGGGAAGCCACGATCGCCTCGATCGCTCCCTCGCCCACGTTCTTCACCGCGGCCATGCCGAAGCGGATCGCCTCGGGCACGCCGGCGCCATCGGTCTCGACGGTGAAGAGGGCCTGCGAGCTCTGCACGTCCGGAGGCCGAACCTCGATCCCCAACCGGCGGCACTCGGCGACAACTGCGGCGACCTTCTCCGCGCGCTCGCGGAACCCGTTGAGCGACGCGGTCATGAACTCGACCGGGTAGTTCGCCTTGAGGTACGCGGTCTGGTAGGCGATCAACCCGTAGCAGAGCGCGTGCGCCTTGTTGAACCCATACCGGGCGAAGGGCTCGAAGGCCGCGAACACCTGGTCGACCACGCCCGGCGGGATGCCCTTGCGCTTGGCCC
>VBGQ01000157.1 GCA_005882055.1 Chloroflexota bacterium | reverse complement strand
TCCAACCCGCCGATCCCCGGCGACCGAGCCGATGAGACTGCTCCGGCCCATCGAACGGATTGCGGGTGGCTAGTGTGATGCGCAGATTTACGCAGGTTCTTGGGACCATCGGCCGCGGTTGAGAGTTAGCAGCTGGCAACGCCGGGCAGAATCGATTCGACATGTCGAAGCGCTTCTTCCTGCTGCCGATCGGCATCGGCATCGTGGCCGCGGTGTACTGGTGGTACGGCCGCGACATGGCAGGGACCACGATGCTCGGAGTGTTCGCCCTGGCCATGGCGCTCTTCGGATCAATCCTGTTGCCAACGGTCAACGACGTCGGCCCCACGGCGCCCGTTGACCCTGACTGGGAGCCCCGCAAGACACGTTGATGCCGGGGTCTCTGTGGCTGCCCTAGCGGTTGCCCACTAACACAAAGCCCCGGCTCACCAGTACTAACGGCCTAGCCCGCAATTCGTTAGTCGCGCTGTCGCCAGATTCGCGCGAGCGTCAGCGAATGCCTGTGTCGTAGCTCACCTCGAGCGCCGGCAGGGTCTGTCCGGCCCGGACAGCGAAGTCGATTGGCCTCGCCCCACCCATGAACCCCGGTACCGGCTGCGGCACGAGCCGATACGCCCCCGGGGCGAGCGATACCGAGAACCGGCCGTTCATGTCGGTCGTCACCCGTCGCACCTCGGCACCCGCAGAGGTCTGGATCACGAGCACAGCACCGGCCACCGGGCGAGGGGCGCACGCGGGGTCGGGCGGGTTGCGCTCGACGGGACAGGTGGGACTGGCCGTCGCGCGCCCGCTCACGGCCTCCGAGGACCCAGATCCAACACCCGCTCCAGGGCTCGAGCCCGGCGGCCCGGTGCATCCGGCCAGCAGCAACAGGCCCAGCATCAGGCCCAGCATCATGGCCCCACTCGCCAGCGGGCTCCAGACCAGGCGTCGCGCCATGTTCATGCTCCCCCGACGCGCGGGCGCGAGCTCAGGTTCCCCGTCTGAAGTTCCCTCGCCGCGGTCATTCCCAAGGGTCGCCTCCCGACACGCCTCCGAATCGTTCGCTACAGTCTGCGTGTGACAGAGCGCCGGCGCGACCTGCTCAGCCTCGCGACGCTCTCCCTGGCTGTCCTGATCCTGGGCCACCACCTCGTCTTCCTGACGGCGTACGGCCGCCAATACTGGGCGATGCTGGAGCGAACCGGGCACGGCCTGGTCTGGGCCATCACCGTCATCACGGTGGCACTCCTCACCCTCGGCCTGATCTTCCTGGCATTCCGGCGCGTCAGGTCCCTGACGAGGCAAGCTCGCGACATCGAGCGCGGGCGCCTGGCCGTCCGCGATGCACGCATGATCGACCTCGCGCGACAGGTCCTCCGCCTGTGGCCGGTGATCCTGGTGAGCGCGGGGCATCTCAGCCCCATCCTCGTCTTCGCGGCGGTGGCCGGCGCTGTGGCCCTGGTCGCCGGCCTCTATCGCTGGCGCCGCGACATCCTGCTCGCGGTCCTGCGCGCGAAGCGCACAGCGTGGGATCGACCCGCCAAGCCTCGTCTCCTGCGACCCGCCGAGGCGCCTCTGCGACGCCCGCGCTGGGTCGTCGGCAGCCGGCTCGCGGTCCGGGCCCCTCCGCAGCCCCCTCGCCTCTCGCCCGTCTGACGCGGCGGCCCTTCGGGGCATGCGGCGCGGACGGAGAACCATCCCTCGCCTCGGGGCGGAGGGCTCCCGGTGGAGCGCCGCCGTATCGACATGCAGTGAGGAATGAATCCCATGCACCGTCCCGCCCGAGCCATGGCGAACGCCATTCTGGCGATTGGCCTGGCAAGCCTGGCAACCCCGGTCGCCGCGCATATCGTCAAGCAGGTTGGCCCATACACCGTCGCCCTCGGCTGGGTCCATGAGCCGACCTACGTCGGCCAGCTCAACGCGGTCCAGGTGGTGATCAAGGACGCAAGAGGCAATCCGGTGAGCGACCTCAGCGCGGATGACCTGAAGGTCGTCGTCAGCACCGCCGGCCAGCAGTCGGATCCCATGGCGCTGGCTCCGACCTTCGATGAGGACACCGGCCTGGGTATCCCGGGCGACTACGAGGCTCCCCTGATTCCCACCTCGCCCGGTGACTACACGTTCCACGTGACCGGCACGATTCACTCGACCAAGATCGACGAGACGGCCACCTCCAGCGACACGACCTTCGATGCGGCGGTCGACCCCGGGCCGATCCAGTTCCCGGGCAAGCTGCCGCCGGTGAGCGACATCGCCACTCGGCTGGAACGCGTGGACTCGCGCGTCCAGGCGCAGCTGACCGCCGCGGATGACGCCAAGAGCTTCGCCCAGGGCGCATTGGTCGCGGGCGTGGCGGTTGGTGGGGCGGGGCTGCTGATTGGTCTCGTGGCGCTGGCGATGACAATCATGGCCAGGCGGCCCAGGACTACCTAGGTACCGATGAACCGGCATCCCGGAAGCGCACGAGTGCGCCTGCTGGCTGCGGCGGGGGCAGGACTGGCGGTCGCCATCGGTCTGGCGTCGCCAGTGATGGCCCATGCTCTCCTCGCCTCGTCGCAGCCGGCTGCCGGTTCGAATCTTTCAACCGCTCCGACGGATATCGTGCTGACCTTCACCGAGGCGCCGGATCCCAAGCTCTCCTCTATCCAGGTTCTGGGCTCGACCGGCACCTCGGTGACCGCCGGCCCCACGACGGCCGTTGCGGGCTCCCCGACCAAGCTGCAGGTCGGACTGCGGCCGCTCAAGCCAGGTGTCTACACCGTCACCTGGACCACCGTCTCGTCAGTCGACGGCCACCTGGCGCGAGGCTCGTTCGCGTTCGGCGTGGGGGCGACGCCTCCCAGCACTGGCAGCCAGACGGAAACGACGGGATCGTCACCGATCTCCCCGGTCGGCGTCGTGGGCCGCTGGGTGCTGTACGTCGGCCTCATGTTGCTGCTCGGCGCGGCCTTTGTGGCCCTGGTGGTCTTCCTCGCGCCGCCCGCTCCAACGCTTCCGCTGCTGGTCGGCGGCTGGGGCGCCGCCACTCTGGGAAGCCTGGTGGTGATCGGGGTACAGATGGCAGAGGCCGGAGTTGGCATCACCAATGTCATCGGCACCTCAATCGGAACCGCGGTGGCGCTGCGATTCGTGCCACTCCTGGTAGCCCTGCCCCTTCTCGGGTGGAGCATCCGCCGCGGGCCCGGACGCCCAGTGTTGGCCCTACTCGGCATCGTGGCCGCAGCCGCGATGCTGGGTGACGTGCTCGAGAGCCATGCGGCCGCGAGCGGCGCGGTGCTTTTCAACGTCGCCGTGCAATGGGTCCACGTCGCGGCCTCGGGGACATGGCTGGGAGGACTCGTCGCGCTCCTGCTGGGGCTGCGTGGCCGACCGAGCGAGGAGACGCGCCGGATCGCCACCCGCTTCGCCAACAGCGCCACGGTCGGGATCTCGCTGGTGGCAGTGACCGGCGTGGTTCGCGCGCTGAGCGAGATCGGAGCATTGGAGAACCTGGCCCTCACCGACTTCGGGCGCCTGCTGGTCGCCAAGACCGGTCTGCTGGGAATCCTGGGCGTCCTGGGCACGATCAATCATTTCCGCGGCGTTCCGGGCGCCGGCAGGAGCCTCGGACTCCTGCGGCGCATCGGCTCGATGGAGCTCATCGTGGCCACAACCGTGTTGCTCCTGTCGTCCACACTCGTGAACCTGGCGCCCCCCGCGCAGGCGGCAAGCATCGTCCCGGCCACGCCGGCATCCGTCACCGCCTCCGGCAGTGACTTTGGGACGACCGTGCGCATGCAGCTCGTGGCGACCCCCGGCACGAGCGGATTCAACGTATTCCGCGCGACGCTCGCCGACTACGACAGCGGGGCACCGCTCAGCGATCGCAGCGTGACCCTTCGGTTCACGCTCCCGGCGCGTCCCGACATCGGCGCGTCACAGCTGCAGCTCAAGCCGGCCGGGGGCGGTGTCTACCAGGCCACTGGACCGAACCTGTCGATCGACGGAACCTGGCGCATCGCGGCCCAGATCAGCGGGGGTCCGAGCACCGTGGAGGTCACCCTGCAGCTTGCGACCCGCCAGCCGCAACTCAAGATCGACGTCAACGCAGCTCCCGGCCTGCCGACGATCTACACCGTGCACCTCGCCCAGTCACGAACCGTCCAGGTCTACATCGATCCTGGCAAGGCCGGGGCCAATGAAGTCCATCTCACCTTCTTCGACAGTGCCGGCAAGGAGTTGTCCGTACCGACCGCTCAGGTCAGCATCGGTCCGACCGGAGGAACCCCCAGCCAGCCTGCCCTTCGCACCCTGGAGCCGGGTCATTTCGTCGCGGACGCTACCCTTTCCCTCGGGACGTACAGCGTTTCCTTCTCGGCCACGGCGCCCGATGGCCAGACACTTGCCGCCCAGCTGCAGATACCGGTGACGAAGTGAGAGTCATTTAGATGGCTCGGTCGCGCGTTGGACCGATGGTGAAGCCGGCGTTCGCGTGGCTGGCGGCCAGCCTGATCGCCGGCGCCGCGCTGGTCGCCTGTGGAGGACCCGGATCGAGCGGCTCGGCGAGGCCTACGAGCTCCGCAATC
>VBGQ01000175.1 GCA_005882055.1 Chloroflexota bacterium | reverse complement strand
GGGTAGCGCTCGGAACGACGAAGCCATCCGCGCCGGCCTGCCGCGCCGCAGTCGCAACGGCGAGGCACGCCCTGTTCGGCGCGGCGGGGGACCACGGGCCGATGAGCTCATCCAGCGTCACGCCGAGCGCTGCCCTCGTGGCGGAGACCCGCAGGTCCAGCACACGCAGATCCACGTCGAGGGTGCACACCACGCGCTCCTCGCCATCACGATCGACGGCGCCGGAGGTCGCGCGCGACCATTCCGCCCACATCGTCTCGGTGTCGAGGGCTGCGTAGAGTGGCCAGGGTTCGCCGCGCCGGTGAAATCGCCCGGCGTGGGGCGCCGGCTGGTTTGGCGGGAGGCAGCCCGGAACCTGGACCGCAGTCTGGCGGAAGGCTCGCGCGCGCAGTCGCTCGAGGGGCAGGCCGGCCGGCGCCGGCGGCGAGCGGCCGGCTGCGCTCAGGTCGGATCCCCGCCTGCGTAGGCCGCTGCGGCGCCGCGCGCAAGCTCGACGCGGCCCGCTGCCAGCTCATCGATGGGCCGCCGGCCGCCCAAGTACGCGCTCGAAGCGGTAAACCACTGCCGCTGCGCGCGGGCCGAGAGGCCGGGTCCCAGCAGTCCCAGGATCGAAGCAAGGTCGTCGAGACGCCCGACGTACGCTCGCCGTCGAGGCGTCACCCCTGCGCGCCAGCGTTCGACGGTCCGAGGATGCGCTCCGGTCGCCCGCGCCACGACGGGAACGGGCAGGCGGCGAATCAGCGTCGCGACAGCCATCGCCATGAGCCGATGCTAGAGGCCGTTGTGGCCGCTGTCGAACGCGGATCCGAGGTCAGGCACCGCCGATCGGCAGCGTGAAGCGCATGGTGGTGCCACCTCCCTCGCGGCTCTCGACGCTGATCTCGCCGCCCTGAGCAACGACCAGCTCCCGGGCGATGGGCAGCCCCAGTCCGGAGCCGCTCGAATCGGGACCGCGGAAGAAGCGCTCGAAGACCCGGGCGGCGACCTCGGGACTCATGCCGGAACCGGAGTCCTGGACCTCGATTGCGACCGCCCTCCCCGCCGCCGCCCGGCTTGCCCGGACCGTGATGCGGCCGCCGCGTGGGGTGTGACGCAGTGCATTGCCCAGCAGGTTGCCGACGACTTGCTGGGTGCGGGTGGGGTCGATCTCCAGGCTGGGCAGGTCGTCGGGAATCTCCACACCCAGCGTGATCGCGGCAGCCTGTGCGGCGGTCCCAAAGCCGGCGACGGCATCGCGCAGGAGCTGCCCGAGGTCGGTGGGCTCGCGGTGCAGGCGGAGCTCACCCGACTCGGCGAGCGACAGGGTTCGCAGGTCGTCGACAAGCCGCGAGAGCGTTCGTGAGCTGTCGAGAAGCGCCACGAGATGCTCATGGTCCGGAGCGTGGACACCGTCGATGATCGCTTCGAGGTTCCCCTGGATGACGCTGAGCGGCGTGCGCAGCTCGTGGGAGACGTCTGCGAGCAGGCGGCGGCGCTGCACCGCATCCTCCTCGAGCCGGCTCGCCATCTGGTTGAAGGCACGCGACAACCCTCGGATCTCCCGAGCGCCACGCTCCGGCACACGGACGGCGTAGTCGCCATCCTCCACCCTGCCCGCCGCCTCGATCAGGTCGCCGATCGGTGCGGCCGCGCGTCGCACGCCGCCTCCCAGCAGGAGCGCCACGATGATGACGAGGATGGCCAGCAACGCACCGTGTGGGGCGGGCACTGCCGCTCCCAGCGCGCTCGCCAGCAGGAGGAAGACGATGGTCGCGCCACCCACGGCGATCAAGACCAGCAGGGTGGCAAAGATCGCGACCCGCGCCAGGAATCGCCCCCGCATCCGGCGCCAGGGCGGCCCCTGCCAGCTCGTCGGCGGCCAGGCTTCCCCGGCCGGCCACCACGGCGGCCGCTCGCCGGAGGAGGCCCACGGGGGTCCGGCCCACGGGGGTCCGGCCCGCCGGTAGCGGCGCCACGGTCGTGCCGGGTCCTCCTGCGACTCAGGCATCGGCGAGCTTGTAGCCGACCCCGTACACGGTGAGCAGGTAGCGCGGCGCGCGCGGGTTCGGCTCGATTTTGCGACGGATGTTCTTGACGTGGGCGTCGATCGCCCGCTCGTACGACTCGAACGCGACACCGTGGATCGCGTCGAGCAGCTGCGAACGCGTGAAGATCCGACCCGGCTGGCGGGCCATCGCCGACAGGAGCTGGAACTCGGTGGTGGTCAGGTCCACCGGCCTGCCCCCGACCTCCACCCGCATCCGCGGCAGGTCCAGGCGCAGGTCGCCGGCGCGCAGCACCTCGGCGCCAGCCTCGGGGAGCTGGCGGCGCAGCACCGCCCGCACGCGGGCGACCAGCTCGCGGGGGCTGAACGGCTTGGTCACGTAGTCGTCCGCGCCGAGCTCAAGCCCGACCAGCTTGTCGGCTTCGTCGTCGCGGGCGGTGAGCATGATGATCGGCACGCTCGAGTCGCGCCGCAGTCGGTTGGTCACCTCGAAGCCATCCAGGCCTGGGAGGCCAAGATCGAGGACCACCAGGTCGGGGTGATCCGTCCGCGCCCGCATCAGCGCCTCCGGCCCGTCGCGAGCGCTTCTCACCGCAAATCCAGCGCGTTCCAGGTAGTCGCGCACCAGCTGCGTGATCTTGGGCTCGTCGTCGACGACCAGGATCGTCTGCATCGGTCCGCATGGTAGACGGACGAGCGGCCCCGGCCGCCCGTCCGCAATCGGTCCTGCGACGCCTACGCCGTCATCCGCCGGTTGGCGCCTGGCCTTCGCCCGAGCCGCCCGAGCCACCCGAGCCCGCGGCGCCAGTCGTGCTACCCGAGCCATGCGCGTCTCGATGCCACTCGTCGAGCATCGCCCGCCGCGGATCGCCCTTGTCGCCAGCCGGACCGCCGCTGTAGCCCCCGTGGCCGTAGCCGCCATGTCCGTACCCGCCCCAGCGTCCGCGGCCCCATCGTCCCCAGCCGAAGGCGGCTCGCAGCAGGGCGAAGATCAGGAAGATCCCCAGGATCCAGAAGAAGATCCCGAAGAACCCGAACCCAAAGCCCCAGTGGCCGTAATAGCCGGGGTAGCCATAGGCCACCGCGGGTGCGCCAGACGCCGCTGCGCTCACGTTCTGGGCGAGCCCCTGGTCCACGCCGGCGTTGTAGACGCCGAACCCGATGCCGGCCAGCAGGCCTACCACCAGGAGGACCGCCAGCACGCGGATTGCCGTTCCCATGACTGATTGATCTCCTTTCGTCGGGCACCCAGTGATGTCTGCTCGTCTGGGTTTGGGTGCCTCGATCGGAGACCAGCATCGGCTGCTGATGTGCGCAAACTGTGAATGCGGTCCGGAGGAATCGTGAGGACCGATGGCGGCCCAGCGGCCCGCACGAGCTGCCGCGGGGGTTTGCCGGCTGCCGCTAGGCGTGCACGAAGTGCAGCTGGAGCTCCATCACGCCGTGGTCGTCCACCGACAGAACGATGAACGACGTCGGCTTCTGGATGTTGAAGTCGGAGAAGCTGATCGGCAGGGAGCCGGTGATCGTGATCATGCCCCCACTCCGCGTCGCGGAGAGATCGATGCGGACCGACTTGGTGACGCCGTGCAGCGTCAGCTCCCC
>VBGQ01000059.1:11426-30169 GCA_005882055.1 Chloroflexota bacterium | reverse complement strand
AATCGGTCAGGCGCCCGTCGTCGAGCAGCTGGAGCAGGACGTTGAAGACGTCCGGATGCGCCTTCTCGATCTCGTCGAAGAGCACGACCTGGTACGGGCGACGGCGGACCGCCTCGGTGAGCTGGCCGCCCTCCTCGTAGCCAACGTACCCAGGAGGAGCGCCCACCAGGCGGCTGACCGCGAACTTCTCCATGTACTCGCTCATGTCGATGCGGACCAGCGCCTGCTCGTCGTCGAACAGGAACTCGGCGAGCGCCCGGGCGAGCTCGGTCTTCCCCACGCCGGTCGGGCCCAGGAAGATGAATGAACCGATGGGCCGCTTGGGATCCTTGAGGCCGGCGCGAGCCCTGCAGATGGCGTCCGACACGGCAGTGACCGCTTCGTCCTGACCGATCAGGCGCTCGTGCAGCCGCTCTTCCATCTTGAGGAGCTTCTCCGTCTCGCCTTCCATCAGCCGGTTCACCGGTACGCCCGTCCAGCGGCTGACGACCTGCGCGACGTCGTCCGCGTCGACCTCTTCCTTGACCAGGATCGATCCGGTGGCCTTGAGCTCGCGGAGCTTCTGCTCGCGCTCGCCGAGCTGCTTCTGCAGCTCGATGGCGCGCCCGTACTGCAGCTCCGATGCCTTCTGGTAGTCCTGGTTGCGCGTTGCCTCCTCGATCTGGGGTTGAAGCCGCTCGATTTCCTCGCGTGTCTCGCGGATGCCGGCGACGACCTCCTTCTCACGCTGCCATTGCGCCTTCATCACGTCGCCGCGCTCGCGGAGGTCGGCGAGCTCCTGCTCGAGAGCCTTGAGCCGGGCCTTGGACGCGTCGTCCTTCTCCTTGCGCAGGGCCTCGCGCTCGATCTCGAGCTGCATTCGCCGTCGTTCGAGCTCGTCGAGCTCCGCCGGCATCGAATCCATCTCCATCCGCAGGCGGCTCGCGGCCTCGTCGATCAGGTCGATCGCCTTGTCAGGCAGGAAGCGCTCGGTGATGTAGCGGTTGGAGAGGACCGCGGCGGCGACCAGCGCGGAATCGGTGATCCGCACGCCGTGGTGCACCTCGTATCGCTCGCGCAGCCCGCGCAGGATCGAGATCGTGTCCTCGACCGTGGGCTGGTCGACGATGATCGGCTGGAATCGGCGCTCGAGCGCCGCGTCCTTCTCGATGTTCTTGCGGTACTCGTCGAGGGTGGTCGCGCCGATGCAGTGCAGCTCGCCGCGCGCCAGCATCGGCTTGAGCATGTTGCCGGCGTCCATCGCGCCCTCGGCGGCGCCGGCGCCAACGACGGTGTGCAGCTCGTCGATGAACAGGATGATCTGGCCCGATGCGGCGGTGACCTCCTTGAGGACCGCCTTGAGTCGCTCCTCGAATTCGCCGCGGTACTTGGCGCCGGCCACCATCGCGCCCAGGTCGAGGGCGACGACCCGCTTGTCGCGCAGCCCCTCAGGGATGTCGCCGCGCACGATGCGCTGCGCAAGGCCCTCGACGATCGCCGTCTTGCCGACCCCGGGCTCACCGATCAGCACCGGGTTGTTCTTGGTGCGACGGCTGAGGACCTGGATGACGCGGCGGATCTCCTCGTCACGGCCGATCACCGGATCGAGCAGCCCGCGACGTGCGGCATCGGTCAGGTCTCGGCCGTATTTCTCGAGGGCCTCGTAGGTGGCCTCGGGGTTGGGGGTGGTCACGCGCTGCGAACCTCGGATCTCGGTGAGGGCGTTGAGGACGGCCTCGGGATCGATGCCTCGGGCGGCCAGGAGGCGCTGGGCGGCGCTGCCGCGGCGGTCCTCAAGGATCGCGAGCAGCAGGTGCTCGGTCGAGACATAGTCGTCCTTCATCCGCTCGGCAGCAAGGTGCGAGTCGGTGAGCACCCGCCGAGCCTCGTCAGAGAGCGTCAGCTGGGTGCCACCGCCCTCGACTTTGGGCAACTTGGCGAGCTCGCTGCGGACCGCCGTCGCGACCTCCGCCGGGTATTTGCCCATCCGCTCCAGGATCGCGGGCACGACGCCGTCGGACTGCTCGCTCAGCACCAGGAGCAGGTGGAGCACCTCGAGCTGGGGATTCCCCTCGCCCTCCGCGAGCTGCTGCGCTTCGGCGATCGCCTCCTGGGCGCGCTGGGTGAAGCGCTCGATGCGCACGGTCAGTGGCTCCGACGCTCGGTCCGCGGGTCAGGTTGTGGGTGTCGGGCCAGGAGCTTGGCCATCTCTTCGCGCGTCTCGTCTTCGAGATGGGGAAGGGCCACGCGGACCCGGACGATCAGGTCGCCGCGCCCGCCGTCACGGCCAGGCTTCGGAAGTCCCTTCCCGGCAAGGCGGATCTCCTGATCGTTCTGCGTGTTCGGACGGACGCGGAGCTTGAGCGTTCCGGTGGGCGTCGTAACCGGGACCTCGGCCCCGCCGATCGCCTCCAACAAGGTGACCGGCAGCTCCGTGCGCAGGTCCGCTCCATCGCGCTCGAAGCGCGGGTCGGGACGCACGTGCACGGTCACGTACAGGTCGCCGGTCGGGCCGGCGGGTCCGGCGGTGCCGGCGGCATCTCCCGACAGTCCGGCTCCGCGCAGCTTGATCCGGGCCCCGTCGCGTACCCCGGGTGGGATCTTGACCTGGAGGTGGCGACCGTCGACGTCGACCATTCGCTCCGCCCCGCGCGCCACTTCGGCGAGCGTCACCTCGGCGTCGGCCTGGAGGTCAACGCCTGGCAGCCGGGATCGGTCTGCGGTCGCCGTGCCGGCGCCGGACCGCTGTGCGCCGCGCCCGAGGAGATCTCCGAAGTCAAAGACCTGCTCATTCGCGCCACTCGAACGCTGGCTGCGAGTTCTGGCTCCCGCTGATCCGCTCGCCCCCGCGGCGGCTGCTCCGCCCGAGAAGGAGAACCCCTCGTCGCCGAAGAAGGCGCGGAAGAAGTCGGAGAAGCCGCTCATCTCGTCGGGCGAGACGGTCCGATACGTGTACCGGACGCCCCCTGGGCCGCTCGCGAACGGCCCGGCGCCTCCGAAGGCGCCGGCCCAATCCTGCGTGCCCGCGCCGGCTCCGCCGTACTGCTGGTACGCCTGCCAGTTGGCGCCGAGCTCGTCGTAGCGCTTGCGCTTCTCCGAGTCGGAGAGGACCGCGTGCGCCTCGTTGGCGTCCTTGAACTTCTTCTCCGCGGCCTTGTCGCCGGGATTACGGTCGGGATGGAGCTCGCGCGCCAGGCGCCGATAGGCCTTCTTGATCTCGGCCTGGGTCGCCGTCTTGGGAACGCCCAGGACCTCGTAGTAGTCCTTGTACTCCATCCCGACCTGCGGCGATCAGGGCAGCGCGCTGCCCGCGGTGGTGGCTGGCGGCTGCTCGACGGTCGGCTGCTTGACGGGAGCCGGCGGGGTCGCCGGCACCTTGCGCCGGCTCGGCCGCCGCAGGACGGCCGCCTTCTGACGCGCCGCGCGCTCCGCCTTGATGCGAGCCGCCGGCCGAGCCCTGTCGATAAGAGCCTCGGCCAGCACCTCGTCCATCGAGTCGACTGGCACGATCCGGAGCTGCTGCCGAATCTCGTCGGGGACCTCGATCAGGTCCTTTTCGTTCCGACTGGGGATGAGGACCGTCTTCACGCCGGCCAGGTGGGCGGCGAGGAGCTTGCTCTTCAGTCCACCGATCGGCAGCACTCGACCACGCAGGGTGATCTCACCGGTCATCGCCAGGTCCCGACGCACCGGCTTGCCGGTGAGCAGGCTGGCCACGGCGGTTGCCATGGTCACGCCTGCCGAGGGGCCGTCCTTTGGCGTCGCTCCGGCAGGCACGTGGATGTGGATCGTCTCCTTGCCGAACGAGTCGGGGTCGATACCGAGCTCCTTGGCGCGTGCGCGCACGTAGGAGAGTCCGGCGCGTGCCGATTCCTGCATCACGCTTCCGAGCTGCCCGGTGAGGATGATCTCGTCCTTGCCTTGCATGCGGGTCGACTCGATCTGGACGATGTCGCCGCCCGCGTCGGAGACCACCAGGCCCGTGGCCATGCCAATCTGGTCGTCGGCCTCCAGCTCGCCGTAGTCGAATCGCGCGGGGCCGAGGTAGTCCTCGAGCTCTTGAGCCTTGACCACGACCTTCACCTTGCTGTCGTCGGCCACGCGGCGGGCGACCTTGCGCGCAAGGTTCGCGATCTCCCGCTCAAGGTTGCGGACCCCGGCCTCCTTGGTGAAGGCCTGGATGAGCCGCACCAGCGCGGACTCCTCGACGACCAGCTGCTTGTCGGTGAGGCCGTGTGCCTCGAGCTGCTTGGGCATCAGGAACTTCTGCGCGATGCGCAGCTTCTCGAGCTGGGTGTAACCAGGCAGCTGGATCACTTCCATCCGGTCGCGGAGGGCCGGCGGGATGGTGTCGAGCATGTTGGCGGTGGCGATGAAGAGGACCTTCGAGAGGTCGAACGGCACCTCCAGGTAGTTGTCCTGGAAGGAGAAGTTCTGCTCCGGATCGAGCACCTCCAGCAGGGCCGACGACGGGTCGCCACGGAAGTCCATGCCGACCTTGTCGATCTCGTCGAGCATGAAGACCGGGTTCGCTGATCCGGCCGTCTTGATGCTCTGGATCACGCGACCGGGCAGCGCGCCGATGTAGGTGCGCCGATGGCCCCGGATCTCGGCCTCATCGTGGATGCCGCCCAGGCTCATGCGCACGAACTTGCGGCCCATGGCGCGGGCGATGCTCCGACCGAGCGATGTCTTGCCCACGCCCGGAGGGCCGACGAAGAGGAGGATCGGGCTCCGGATCTTCTCGGCGAGCTTGCGCACCGCCATGTATTCGACGATCCGTTCCTTGGGCTTCTCGAGGCCATAGTGGTCCTCGTTGAGCACCTTCTCCGCCTCGGAGAGATCCAGGTTGTCGTCGCTGAACTGACCCCACGGGAGGCTCACCAGCCAGTCGACGTAGGTGCGGATGACGCCGACCTCCGGGCTCGCCGATGGGATCCGGCTCATCCGGTCGATCTCCTTGATCGCCCGGGCCTTGATCTCCTCCGGCATGCCGGCCGCCTCGACCTTCTCGCGAAGCTCGTTGATCTCGGCCTGCTGCGGGTCGTCCTCGCCCAGCTCGCGCTGGATGGCCTTCATCTGCTCGCGCAGGATGTACTCGCGCTGGGTCTTGTCCATCTCGGACTTGACCTCGCTCTGGATCCTGCCCTTGAGCTCGAGGACCTCGATCTGCTTCGCGAGGAACTGGCTCACCAGCCGCAGCCGATCCGGGACGTCGATGGTCTCGAGCAGCTGCTGGCGCAGCTCGGTGCTCATCTCTGGGCTGTAGGCGACCATGTCGGCGAGCAGGCCGGCATCGGTGATGTTGCGGGCGGCGATCGCCACCTCGGGTGGCACCGAAGCGCCGGACGTGACGTACTGCTCGATCTGGCCCTGGACCGAGGCCATCAGCGCCTCGACCTCCAGGGTCTTCGAGTGCGCATCGTCGATCGTCTCGACGCGCGCCTCAAGGTGCGGCTCGACCTGCAACAGGTCGAGCAGGCGAATGCGCTTCTGGCCCTGCACGATGGCGCGTATGGTGCCGTCCTGCAGGCGAATGACCTGCGCGATCTTGGCCAGGGTGCCGACGGCGTACAGCTCGTCGACGTTGTTCACCTCTTCGGTCTCAGAGCTGCGCTGCGTGACCAGCGCAACCGGTGAGCTGGCCCGCACGGCGCGGTCAAGCGCCTTGACGCTGCGATCGCGGCCTACCTGCAGCGGCACGATCATCTCCGGGAAGATCACGGTGTCGCGCAGTGCCACCATCGGCAGCACCTGGATCCGGTCGACATCGTGTGCCCCGATGTCCTGTGCCCCGACGTCCTGTGCCCCGACGTCCTGCGCCTCGGTCTCCTGAGTCTCTGCGGTCTGGCTCTCGTCCCGGGGCTCGTCCTCGTGGACGTTCTCGGGCTCGACCTCGTTGTTGTGTTCGGAATCCATGTCGGTCATATGTCCCTTCGGTCGAGGTCGCTCACCGGCTCCGGTTCGTCGCCATCGACGTAACGCTCGACATCAGCCCCATCGAACAGGTCGTAGACGCGGATCTTGCCGAGCGCCTCGAGCTGGAGGATGACCTTGACGCCCGCCAGGTTGACCCCCTGGCGTCGGGTGAGGAAGCGGATGATACGCACCCGCCTGATGTCCGCCTCCGAGTAGAGGCGGAGGTTGTTGCGACGCTGCGGGCAGAGGAGACCCTCCTCCTCATAGATCCGCAGGGTCCGTGGATGCACGCTCGCCAGCTCGGCGGCGATGCTGATGAAGTAGCGCGGCCGCTGGAGGTCCCCGCGGATGCTCACGCGAGCATCACCTCGCTGGGGGCGTCGAATGTGGTGAGGCTCGCCATCGTGCTCTTGCCTGCTACACGCATGTCGTTGTGTGATCCCGCATGGAATCGGGAGGAGTCATTACCCTAATCTCTGACAATGGCGTTGTCAAGGGTTCTGCACCCAGAACTGCTTCGTCAGGAGCCCGCTGCGTCCACGATCTGCCAGCGTTGCGCGCCGACTCGAACGCCGCCGGGGAGCGGCGCGGGGACGGCGCGCAGCTGCAGGCTGAGGAGGGTCTGGCGCGGAACCGGCACCAGCTCGGTCCCGGCGAAGATGCCCAGGAACCGCGAGGGACGACGCTCGAATGAGACGACGGTTATGGTGGCGGTTGCCGCATCAGGGCCCGTAGCGGTGACCGCGATGCGCACGTCGCGCACGAGGTTTCGGGCGCTGGCCGAGCAGTCGCTGGAGAGGGCACCCTGCGAGCACAGCCCCTGGAGGACGCCGAGCGCGCTTCGTGCGGCGGCGGACAGCGTGGCGCTGGCATCGAGCTCGGGGTCGAGGGTTCCGCCGGCTGCCAGCGCAGGCCAGCTGCTCTCGAACCGATCGAGCGCGGCAGGCGGACTTGCGGCGCTGCCGGAGGTGAGCCAGAACCCCGTTCCCCACACCAGCAGCGGAACCGTGAGCCAGGCCATGGCCGCGGCAGCCGCTCGCGCCGGTTTACCGCCCGGCGTCGCCTGCCTGAGAGCTCGCCGGTAGGCCACCGAGGCCTGCGTCGCCCACCCAACCAGGAAGAGGACACCCGCGAGGAATGGGACCAGGTACCAGGTGGTGTTCGCCAGACCGATGGAGAGGTAGGCGACCACCCCAAGCCCAAGCAGCTCGGAGATGAGCCAGGCAATGCCAGCCGGTCGTCGGCCGAGCGCCAGGTCGCCAAGCCCCCAGGTCAGCAACGCGACGCGCAGGACCCTGTCCGGCTCGGGGGGTGCCGAATGGGTTCCGGCGGTCACTCCCCGATGAGGAGGCTGCGGAGCTCTGCCTCGCGCTCGGACGAGGTCACCGCGAGGACCCGATCTCCGGCGTACAGCCTCGTGTCGGGACGGGTTGGAACTGCCCGGTCGTCACGGAGCAGGACCGCGACCGAGCTCCCCTCCGGAAGCTGCACCTCGCGCAGCTCCTTGCCCACCACGGGCGAACTGGCCTCGAGCTGGGCCTCCACGATCTGCAGCTCACCACCCTCCAGCTCCGCGAGATGCAGCAGGTCGTGCACCGGGATCTCGTGCTCGATGACACCCAGGATGCTGCGGATCGGGCTCACGGTCTCGTCGATGGCGAGCTTGCGGAAGAGCGGCTCGTGCTCGGGATTGTTGACCCGCGCGATGGCGCGCGGCACGGTGAAGCGCATCTTCGCGATCTGGCAGGCAGCCAGGTTAACGCCGTCGTCTCCCGTGACCGCGGCCACCACGTCCGCGCGGCCCATGCCGGCCTCCGCCTGGTAGCGGCCCTCGCAGCCGTCGTTGGCGACGACGATGCTGCCCAGCTCGTCTGCGATCTGCCGGGCGCGGGCAGGGTCCTTCTCGATGACGACCACCTCGTGGCCGGCGGTGAGCAGCTCGCGGGTCAGGTAGTAGCCCACCTGGCCCCCACCGACGACGACGACGTACACGACCTATGCCTCCTCGCCCGGGTCGCGCACGGTGCCAACCGGTGCGCCCTCGCGCGCGCCCTCGCGGTCAGCTTGGTCCTCGCCTTCGTCGAGCTCCACGCCCTCTTCCTCGCGCGCGGCGGCACGAGCGATCTCGTGAGCGCGCGTACCGGGCGTCGGGGCCCCCTGGATCGGCTCGGCGGTTGGCGGCAGCACCTCGCCGTCGGTCGCTTCGGCTCCCTCCATGGCTGCGAGCACCAGTGCGTCGGAGAGGATCACGGTGCGGCAGATGGTCTCGAGCCCAAGGGACCGATACGCCTCGGCGCGGACCGGGTCGTTGACCTTGGCGATCACCCGCGGGATGCCAAACAGGTGCTTGCCGATCTGCGCTGCCAGCGCGTTGCGGTTGTCGCCTTCGGTGAGGGCCATCAGCACGTCGCTCATCTCCGCCCCAGCCTCGCGCAGGACCGCTTCATCGGTCCCGCTGCCGCGGATGGAGGCACCGGCGAACTTGGCAGGGAGCTTGAGGAAGGCGCGTTGGTCGATGTCGATGATCGTGACCTTCTCGCCCCGTCGATCCAGCTCCATGGCGGTCCGAGCGCCGACTCGCCCGCATCCGATGATGAGCACCTTCATGGCGTTCGGGCCAGGTCCTCCGTCTCGACTCGAAGGCACCAGACCGGTGCCGTGGAATTGCGCATCACGTAGGGCACGGTACGGCCCGCGTCCCACGCCCCTCCGAACCGCTTCTTATAGCGTAGACCCAGGATGATCAGGTCGGCCGCCCATTCAACCGCCTCGTCGACGATCGCTGCCCCCGCGGCCCGTGCCTGGACCACGGCGGTACGCACCTTCACCTCCTTGCTCTCGAGGAACGTCTCGGCGCGACCGAGCACCTCGTCGGCAAAGGCGACGGCGGTGGGATCCTCCGCGTCGAGCTGCCGGTCGAACGGAACCTCGATCACCTGGAGCAGCGACGCCTCACCCATCGTCCCGGTGAGGAGGAGTGCCGCGAGCCGAAGCGCCGCGTCATCGGCCTCGTTGCCGGCAAGCGGGACCAGGATGCGCTGGAAGCTCAGGAGTGGCAGCTTCTCCGGGCGTCGGCGGAAGACCATGCGACCGATATCCTAGCCGCGGGTCGCGGCTCATCGGCCCCAGGCGAGACGCTCCGCGAGTCTCGGGGGCAGTTCGGCAGCCTGCATGAGTCGCTGCGTCTGCCCGACGTCGTATCCGACCCGGCGGAACTCCACGGTGGCCTCGCGGTCGTCGAGGATCGCGTACGCGCTCTCCGGGATGCCGTCGCGTGGCTGTCCAACGCTGCCCGGATTGATGAGGGCGCGCCTCGCGTCGAGGCGGACCGGATCGCCGGCGCGCGCGGCGATCGCCTCCACGTGGCCATCCGAGGCGCGGAAGATCGCCGGCACGTGGGTATGCCCAAAGAGGCAGAGCCAGGTCTGGAACGAGCCAAGGTTGGCGGCAGCCACCGACGGCGAGGTGATGTACTCCCAGATGGGCTCGCGGGGCGAGCCGTGCACGGCGGTCAGGTCACCGCTGACGCGCACCTCCGGCAGGGTCGCCAGGTAGGTCCGTGCGTTGGGGTCGAGCTGCCCGGCGGTCCACTGCACGGCGGTCTTGGCATCGGGGTTGAAGTCGTCGGGATCCACGGTGCCAATCGCCGCGCCGTCGTGGTTCCCGAGGACCGACCGCGCGCCGAGCTGCTGGAGCGCGCGAATCACCTCGTTGGGCTGGGGGCCGTATCCCACGATGTCGCCCAGGACCCAGATCTCGTCGACGGTCGGGAGATCCTCTCGCACTGCGCTCAAGGCAGCGAGGTTCGAATGGATGTCCGACAGGACCGCGATTCTCATGGGCGCCCGGAGTATACCGACGGTCAGGAGCGGTTCAGCCGAGCGGACGTTGCGCCGGCTCGCCCGGCCGGCGCGCATAGCGCGAGGGAGTCGTGCCTTGTTTGGTGAGGCGCACGAACGAATGTCCGCCGAGCTGCGGCGGCCCAGCCTGGATGAGCTGCGGCCGTGCTCCGCCGAGCAGGGCCGCGGCGGTAGCCCCACGCTGGAGCTCCTCGTCGGCTGGCGACAACGGGCCCTTCCAGGCGAGCAGCAGTCCGCCCTGTGCGAGGAGCGGCAGGGCAAGCTCCGCGAGCACCGGCAGGGACGCCACCGCGCGAGCGGTGACCAGGCCGCCGCGCTCACGGTAGTGGGGGTCGCGACCGATAAGCTCGGCGCGTTCGGCGACCACCGACACGTTCGCCAGGGCCAGCGCCTCGGCGAAACCCGCCAGCGCCTGCGCCTTCTTGCCGACCGATTCGACCAGGAGCCAGCTGAGATCGGGTCGGGCAATGGCGAGCGGGAAGGCCGGCACCCCGCCGCCGGATCCAAGGTCGATGGCGAGCGCAGGTTGCACGTCACCGAGCTGCGGAAGTGCGGCCAGCGCGTCGAGCAGGTGCCCGCGCGCCACCTCGTCAGGGTGAGTCAGACGCGTCAGGTTGAGCCGCTCGTTGGCCGCCAGCAGCAGCTCGACGTAGGCTTCCATCCGGTCCAGCGCGCCGTCGCCCAGTTGCGCGGCGATCTCGGGGAGCGAGGAGAGATCGGCCTCCAGGATGTCGCGCGCCGCGCGAGCGGTGCCGGCCCACGTCTGGCGAGGGAAAGGTCCGGACACGAAGATGCTCCCGCTGGCGGCGTTTCAGTCTTCCCGGTCACGATCGGTGGGTCGGCCGGCTCTCGCATCGGCCCCGACCATGCCCGGTTACCGTACTCGGCCACCGGTGGAAGCAGGAGTCACATCGTCCCACTGAGGCGTTGTGGAGAACAACCCGCTTATCCACGAAGGAGCGCACGCTTTCCGGTTTCGTGGATAAGTCACCGATCTATACTCGCCTCCGATGGTGCCCAGGACCCTTGGGGCAGGTACGATCGGAGTCTCGTGGCGGCGGATCTGACCCAGGCCACGGGACCTCGGTTCGCCCACGCCAGCGAGGCTGAGCTGGCAAGGATCCTCGACTTCTACAAGGTCGCATGGCGCTACGAACCCGACGTCTACCCCATCTCTTGGAACGCCTCCGGCGCGGTCGTCGAGTGTTTCGCGCCGGACTTCTACCTGCCCGAGATCGACCTCTACCTCGAGCTGACGACGCTCAAGCAGTCGCTGGTACGCAAGAAGAACCGCAAGCTGCGCTGGATGCGGCTGCTCTACCCGGAGATCAGGGTGAAGCTGCTGTACGCTCGTGACTTCCGGGCGCTGATGCTCAAATACGGGCGCCTCGACTTCCTGCACGAGGTCCTGGGCGCCAATGGACAGCCACCCTCCCCACGATCGGTGACGTCGCCACGGCCCTCCGAACCCGCGGCATGACGATCCACGACGACGTGCAGGAGGTCCTCCTCACCGAGGACCAGATTCAGGGTCGCGTGACGGAGCTGGGGGTGGAGCTGGCGCACGACTACGCGGACCGGCAGCCGATGCTCGTCTCGGTCCTCAAGGGCTCGATCGTCTTCCTGGCGGACCTGATTCGTGCGACCGAGCTGCCACTCTCGGTCGACCTGATGGAGCTGTCGAGCTACGGTGCCGCCATGGAGAGCAGCGGCCAGGTCCGCATCCCCGCCTCGGTGCGCATCTGCTGCCTGCTCGACAAGCCCGCACGACGCCTGACCGATATCGACATCGAGTACCGCGGCTTCACCATCCCGGACCGTTTCGTGGTGGGCTACGGGCTCGACTTCGACGAGCGCTACCGGAACCTGCCCTACATCGGCGTGCTGCGACCATCGGTTTACGGCGGGCCTGAACCGAGGACCTGACCGTGCCCGATGGAACGCGACGGTTCCGGTTTCTCGTGCTGCTGGGAAGCCTGCTGATGATCGCGTCAGGCTTCCTTCCATGGTGGCATGCGGGCGGAGACCTGGTGAGTGGCATCCAGCTGCCCGCGGCGACCGGCATCGGTCTCGAAGGAGCCGGGCTCGCGATCTATGGCGCGGCGCTGATCTGCCTGATCCTGCTCGACATCGGCTACATGCGAGGCCGATGGGGGTTCGTGCTCGACGCGCCGGCGGCCTACCTAACCCTGGGCCTGATCGCGGCGGCGGCGCTCCTGTATCGCGGGTGGGAGCTGTGGTCGCTCGGCTACCTGCCGCTGCCGCAGCAGTCGCCGGGACTCGCCGTCGCCGCGGTCGGGATTGCCACCCTGCTGTACGGCGCGGGGAGCGGCTTCGGGACCCGCCACTACCGCTGACGCTCGCTCCGCCGTCCTGCGCCCCGGCCGGCGATGTTGCGCGTGGTGTGCATAACGTCGGACGAAGGCGCTCGAGAGCAGTGAGCCGGGTCGCGGCGGGCGCCGGGCGATGTCACCGCGCGGGCGGGAGGACCAGCGGGCTCAGGAAGAGCCAGCCCAGGACGACCAGCACGAGCAGCGCCGCGAGAAGCAGGATGGGCCGCAGGTCGGGCCGATAGTCGCGGGGGGAGCGGGGTGGCGGCGCCATCGGTCTGGTCCCAGCAGACCGGTCTAGATCTCGCCGAGGTAGGCCTGGCGGACCTGCTCGTTCGCGGCGAGGTTGGCCGCGGTGTCCGAGAGGATGATCTTGCCGGTCTGGAGGACGTAGCCGCGCTGCGCCACGTTGAGGGCCATCAACGCGTTCTGCTCCACCAGCAGCACCGTGGTCCCCTGGTCGTTGATCTCGCTGATGATCTTGAAGATCTGCTCGGTGAGGATGGGCGAGAGGCCCATTGAGGGCTCATCGAGGAGCAGGACGCTCGGCTGGGTCATGAGCGCGCGCCCAATCGCCAGCATCTGCTGCTCGCCGCCCGAGAGCGTCCCCGCCTTCTGGGTGCGACGCTCCTTGAGGCGAGGGAAGAGGTCATACACGCGCGCCAGATCGGTGGCCACGTCAGGTCCGCTCCGCCGGAAGGCGCCCAGATCGAGGTTCTCGGCGACCGACATGCGGCTGAAGACCCGGCGGCCCTCGGGCGCGTGGCCCACTCCGAGTGCGACCACCTCGTGCGCCGGCATCTTGGTGATGTCGCGGCCGTTCAGTCGGACGGTGCCCTCGCGGGCGCGCTCGATGCCGCTGATCGTCCGCAGCGTCGTGCTCTTCCCCGCGCCGTTCGATCCGATGAGCGTGACGATCTCGCCTGGAGCCACGTCCATCGTCACGCCCTTGAGCGCGTGGATGTTCCCGTAGTAGGTGTGGACGCCATTGAGCTCGAGAACGCGCTCGGCCGGCGTCTGGGCCGCGGGCGGGCCTGACTGGCCGTGGACCGCCGGTTGGCTGCTCACGCCGTCGCCTGCTTGCCGAGGTAGGCCTCGATGACGCGAGGATTGGTGCGGATCTCCTCGGGCGTGCCCTCCGCGATGCGCTCCCCGTAGTCGAGCACCGTGATGCGTTCCGAGACGCCCATCACGACCTTCATGTCGTGCTCGATGAGGAGGATCGTCAGATCGAGCTCGCGACGGAGCCGCGCGATGAGGTCGGTCATCTGGCGCGTCTCCCCGGGGTTCATGCCGGCGGTCGGCTCGTCGAGGAGCAGGAGCTTGGGGTCCGATGCGAGGGCCCTGGCCAGCTCGAGACGTCGCTGGTGGCCGTACGGCAGGTTCTTGGCCAGGTCGTCCGCGTACCGTCGCGGAAGGCCCACCAGGTCGAGGAGCTCGAAGGAGCGCTGCTCCACCTCTGCCTCTTCGCGCGCGACATGCGGGAGGCCGATCACCGCCTCGTACCACTGCGCCTTCATCCGAACGTGGCGGCCGACCATCACGTTGGCCAGCACCGTCATGTTGGCGAAGAGCCGGATGTTCTGGTACGTGCGCGCGATGCCCAGCTCCGCGACCTCGTGCGGAGCCATGCCGATCAGGCTGGTACCGTCGAACTCCATCGTCCCCGAGGTGGGCTCGATGATCCCGGTCAGCTGGTTGAAGAACGTCGTCTTGCCCGCGCCGTTGGGCCCGATCATCGACACGATCGCCTGCCGGGGAATCTCGAAGTCGATCTCCCGGTTGGCGACGAGGCCCTCGAAGCGCTTGGTCAGGTGGTGCACGCTCAGGATGACGTCGGTCATCGGCGCGGTCCCCGGGGGCGTGCTCAGCAGGCTCATGTCTGGCCGCGCTGCGGCATCAGGTCGCCGTCGAGCGTCTCCTCCTCTTCCTCGCTCTCCGCTTCGTGCAGCTCGCGCTGCCGGCCGCGGTTGGGTATCAGACCCTCGGGCCGCAGCAGCATCATGGCCACCAGAACGGCGCCGTAGACCAGGATGCGGTACTCCACGAACTCCCGCAGGAGCTCGGGCAGCCCGATCAGGACGATGGCGCCCAAGATGACCCCCGGGATGCTGCCCATGCCGCCCAGGATGATGACCGCCAGCACGGTGATGGAGACGAAGACGTCGAAGCTGCCCGGGAAGACCGAGCCGAGCTGGACGGCGAAGAGCGCCCCGGAGAGACAACCGGTGGTGGCACCCAGGGCGAACGCGAGCAGCTTGTAGTTGACGGTGCTGACACCGGTCGCCTCAGCCACCGACTCGTCCTCGCGCATCGCGTTCCAGGCACGGCCGATTCGCGAGTTGGAGAGCCGATAGGCGAAGACCGCGGCGAGCGCGCAGAAGGCAAAGATCGGGTAGTAGAGAACCTGCGGACCCGTGGCGAAGATGTGGGTCGTCCCAAGCTGCAAGTCGATGCGGACCGGGAATGGGCTCGGGATGCCGAGGATTCCCTGCACTCCACCCAGCCAGGGTCGGAGCGCGTCCGATTCGAACAGCACGCGCGCAATCTCCCCGAAGCCGAGGGTCACGATCGCCAGGTAGTCCCCGCGCAGGCGCAGCACGGGCGCGCCGATCAGGAGCCCGGTCATCCCGGCGCCGAGCATCACGATGGGCAGGGCGACGAAGAAGGGCAGCCCGATACCGAGCGAGGAATCGGGCGATGTGAGCAGGGCAGTCAGGTAGGCGCCCACGGCGAAGAAGGCCACGTAGCCGAGGTCCAGGAGTCCCGCATAGCCGACGACGATGTTGAGGCCCAGCGCGAGCAGGAGGTAGAGCCCGACGAGCACGGCGACCTGCGCCAGGAAGGTCCCGGACACCTGCGGCAGGATGAGGACCGCGACGACCAGCACGGCAATCGTCCAGCCGCGGATCCTGCGTCGCGTCTGGACCGGAGCGGCCTCGATGCTCCGGCGAACGAGCTCGTTGCCAGGCTGCCAGAGGAGGGCGGCCCCTGCGCCCACCACGAAGCAGAGGATGCTCGCCATCTCGGTCAGGCCGTGCGCCTTGTACAGGAAATCGCTGATGGCGGTGTAGTCGAGCTGCTCGAGGCGCGGCCGGAGCAGCGGCTCGATCATGCTCATGAAGAGCACCGCGACGAGGCCGCTGGTGACCGCGTTCCGGATGCGCGCCGGGGAGACGAGCAGCAGAGCCCCGAGCGCGCCCACAAGCCCGCCGACCCCGGTGATGGCGAGCTGGGCGAGGCCGGACGGCAGCCCAAAGGAGATGAACGCGAGCAACGGCGGGGAGATCCTGACCAGCACGCCACGCACGTCGACCGCCGATGCGATGAGGACGAATACGCCGAGGACCGCGCCGGCGATCAACCCGACCAGCAGCCCGAAGACGATGCGCTGCGCCGGCCCCGGGGTTGGTCCCGACGGATCGCGAGCCGGCAGAGCCGCCCGATAGCCCGCGATGAGCGGCACGGCCAGGAGCATCACTGCCCCGAGCGTGATCACGCCGGTCACCACGTTGCGATCCTTGAACGCCTCGACCAGCCCGACCATGCACAGGTAGAGGACGACGACCGCCGCCACGGCGCCGATCGTCGCCACGCGACGCAGCTGCCGGCCGGAGATCAGCTCAGCCATTGCTCAGCGACCGGGCTCGCTTCGGCCGAGGATGCCGTTGGGGCGGAAGATGAGGACGAGCACCAGCACCGTAAAGGCGATGACGTCGCGCAGCTGGTTCGGCGATGGGACGTTCGCGCCGCCCAGCAGCAGGAACGGACCCACCGACTCGAGGACGCCGAGCGTCAGCCCCCCGACCATTGCGCCGGCGATGTTGCCGATCCCGCCCAGCACCGCCGCGGTAAAGGCCTTGATGCCGGGCAGGAAGCCCATGAACCAGTCGACCTCGTTGAAGACGAGGGCGTAGAGGACGCCCGCCGCGCCGGCGAGCAGGCCGCCCACGGCGAAGGTCGTCACGATGATCCGGTCGACGTTGATGCCCATCAACGCGGCCACGTCCTTGTCCTCGCTCACCGCGCGCATCGCGCGCCCGGTGCGGGTGCGCTCGACGAAGTAGACGAGCGCGATCATCAGGACGATGGCGGAGGCGATGACCAGGGCCTGCGTCTTGAGGATGGGGATGCCGAACAGGTCGAGCCGCCCCTGGAGGGCGGTGACCGAGGGGTAGCTCTGCGACTGCTCGCCATAGATGCCGCGAATCGAGTTCGAGATGAACAGCGAGGCACCGATGGCGGTGATCAGTGGCACCAGCCGCGGTGCCCGCCGCAGCGGCCGGTAGGCGATGCGTTCGAGCACGATGGCCACCAGCATCGAGGTCAGCATCGAGACCGCGAAGATGATGAGCAGCGCGACGATCGGATTCGCGTTGATGAATCCGCTCTCGCCGAAGTTGCGCGCCACGAAGAAGGCGGTCATGGCGCCGGTCATGAACACGTCGCCGTGCGCGAAGTTGATCATGAACAGCACGCCATAGACGAGGGTGTATCCAAGGGCGATCAGCCCGTAGACGCTGCCCTGCGCGATCCCGAAGACGATGAGCTCTCGCCAGGCGTCGGGCGTCAGCTTCCCTGAGGAGAGCGTCGCCCACGAGCCGGCCAGAACGAGGACGGCAACGACGATCCGCAGCCCCCACAGGATCGTCGAGACGAGATTGAAGCGCTGGGGTAGTCGGAACCTCACGCGCGTTGCCCTCGAGCGCCCAGCCTAATGGAAGAGAGGGCGGGTGAACCGGAAGCCGGTCACCCGCCCTCTGTCGCTAGTTCGACCCGATGCTACGAGGCGCTTCGGGTGGTGTACACCTGCTGGAAGGCGAGCTTCCCGCTGGCGTCGGGCTTCAGCTGGGCGATGGACACGAAGCTTGCTCCGCAGTCCCCGTTGGGGTCACACGTCAAGGTCCCGGTCAGACCCTTGTAGTCCTTGACGCCTCGGGCGTAGTCCTTGAGGGCGGTGCGCGGGATGTAGAGGGTTCCGCTCGAGTCTTTCAGGCCAACGTGCTCGATCGCGTCGAAGATGATGTTCGCCGCGTCGTACGCGTGTGCGTGGTAGACCGATGTCGGGTCCTTCCCGGCGATCTGCTTGTATTCGGGAAGGAACTTGTCCGTGTAGGTCGACCCGAAGTTCAGGTCGGGACCGGAGAAGTACATCCCAAGGCTCTGGGCGAGCGGCCCGGCGCTCGAGATGAAGGTGTCGTCCTTTGCGCCGTCGGCACTGATCAGCTTGGTGTTCGCCAGGCCGGGGATGTCCCGCGACTGCTGGACGATGAGCGGTGCCTCAGGATCGAAGATCGGGAAGAAGAGGGCTTCCGGCTTGGCGGCACCGATGGTGGTCAGCACCGGGTGGAAGTCCTTGTCCCCGACGTGGATTGCTTCCTGGGCGGTGATGGTGCCACCGCACTGCGACTTGAACTGGTCCGCGAAGACCTGCTGCAGCTGCTGGGCATACGGGCTGCCATCGTGGATGGTGGCCGCCGTCTTGACCGTGAGGACCTCGCAGGCGAACTTCGCGACTGCGGCGCCCTGCACCTTGTCGTTGTAGGCCGTGCGCATGTAGAACGGACCGCCAAAGTCCTTGCTGCTCGGATCCGTCAACGAGGGGGCCGTGTTCGAGGGAGAGATCATCAGGTAGCCCTGCGCCGCCAGGACCGGCATGGCCGGGACCGCGGTGCGGGAGCAGCTGGTGCCGATGACCGCCACGATCTGCGGGTCCGCTACGAGGGACTGCGCATCGGTCTGGCCGTCCTGTGCATTGCTGCAACCGGCGTCGGTGCTCTTGAGATCGACGTCGTGGCCGGCGACCTGCCCGCGATCCTTGATCGCGACCTGCACGCCGGTGACGCTGTCGAGGCCCAAGGACGAGGTCGAGCCCGTGATCGTGAGGGCGGTCGCGATCTCGATCTTGTCGCCGCTGGCGACCTTCACGCAGCCGAACTTGTCGGCGGCGCAGACGGCCGTCGGATCTCCGGATGAGGCCGCAGAGCCGCTCGGGCTACTGCCACCAGTGTTGGATGAACATGCCGCCAGGATCAGCAGCAGCGCCGCGAGAAGGGCGCTCAGGCGAAAGAGTCTCTGCATCCGATCTCCTCCAGGTAGCTCGGGTAGGCGCGAGTTCTCGCGGGCCCGGCGAAAGTGGGCCGCATCATAGCGGCGCCGCGTTCGCGCACGCAAGGGATCGGGCCAGCCAAGATGCATCCGCGAGCGTGGCTCGCTGAGCTCACGATCCGGTGCCGCGGCGCGCCATGCTATGCTGCCCCGGGTACGTCAGGCAGCCTCGAGCTGCGTTTCGCTCCCGAGAGGCCCCATGGAGGTATCCGTCCGCAGCGCCCGCCTGACCGATGTCGACGCCGCCGTCCGCTTGATTGCGCGCGAGGCAGCGGACCGGCGAGCAGAGCGCGACGAGGCGGATCGGCTCCGACACCTTCTCTTCATCCCCGCAGCGACGGTCGTCGTCGCGGTTGCGGAGAGGCGGCTGATCGGCGTGGGAGTCCTCTCGATCCGTCCCTCGGTCCGTTCCGGTCCCTTCGTCGGCGTTGTCGACGAGCTGGGCCTCGAGGATGGCGGGGTGACGGGCGGCGACGCCGCGGCTGACGACGCCGCGCTCCGGGACGAGGTTGCAGGCCGAATGCTCGACCAGCTCATCGCCTCGGCG
>VBGQ01000059.1:0-11320 GCA_005882055.1 Chloroflexota bacterium | reverse complement strand
TTGAGCAAGAACGTGGCGGTCTTCATTGACGTCGCCAACCTTTACTACTCCGCCCGTGGCCAGGACGTCGACGTGGATTACGTCGCCCTCCTCAAGCACGCCACCAAGGTGCGGGACCTGATCCGCGCCTATGCCTATTCAGGCCTGGACCCGGAGAACGAAAACCAGCGCAAGTTCCTCGATTTCCTGTCGAAGAACGGCTACAAGGTCGTCCACAAGGACATCCGCAAGTTCGGCGACGGCCGGGTCAAGGCCAATCTCGATATCGAGCTGGTCGTCGACCTCTTCCGTCTCGCGCCGCGGATGGATATCGCGGTCGTCATTTCAGGAGATGGTGACTTCGCGTCAGCCATCCGAGCCCTTCAGGACGTTGGCGTGCGCTGCGAGGTAATCAGCTTCCGGCCGAACACCAGCTCCGACCTGATCGCGGTGGCCGACGAGTTCACCGACATCATGAAGATCATCGGCATCGGCCGGAAGAAGGGGGAGAAGGGCATCAGCATGCCCGAGATGCCCGCAAAGGAGGTCAACCCCGAGTTTGGCTTCCGAGAAGCGTCACGCGGCGTTGCCGCCGCGGCGCTTGCCGCGCTACGCGAGGGCGAGCAGCCAGCGGGCCGCTCGCGACGAGGCCGCAGGACGCCAGCACCGGTCGAGACCGTTCCGTTGGCGATCGGGGCTGCCGATGAGGGCGCACCCGAGCTCAGCGCCGAACCCGTCGAGCCGATGACAGCGGTCGAGGCTCACGTCGACGGCGCCAATGGTGATCCGGGCCGGCGCCGCCGGCGGCGACGCGGTGGCAGGGGCCGAGGACGCGGACGTCGCGCCGAGGGCCAGGGCGAAGCCCAGGGCGAGGTCCAGGCGGAGGGCGCCCCACAATCCGGCGATCTGGACAGCCCGGAGGTCGAGTGGCAGGAATTCGATGACCTCTCGCAGCTTGGCTTGACCGATCTTGGCGAGCCGGGCGGGGAGCGCGATTTCGCTTTCGAGGAAGCTGATCCGCAGACCCTCGCAGAGCTGGGCATCGAGCAGGAGGCCGCCCAGGAGCCGGCACCTGCCGAGGATGCGACTGCCATGACCGATACGAGTGCCTCCGAGGCAGTCGCGGCGTCCGGCTCCGGCCGCGGCGGCCGCGGGAGCCGTGGTGGAGCTCGTAGGACCAAGTCCGCCACGCCGACGGCCGAGGGCGAGACCACGGAGGACGAGACCGCCGACGCCAGCCCGAGCACGCCCGCCGCGTCGAAGCGAGGTGCCGCCAGCAAAGGACGAACGGGCGCACGCTCGGCGAGCCGCCGCGGAAAGGGAGAGGCGGGAGCGTCCTCCTCGGGCGAGGAATCGCGACCTGTCCGCCCGCGATCCGGTGGTCGCGCGCGACCGCAAGCGAGCGCCGATCAATCTGCCGAGTCCGCGGAGACCAAGCCCGCGCCGCGACGCAGGGCATCCGGACGGGCCGGCGGCAAGGCGGCAACGCAGGCCGACGACGCCGGCTCCGCCTCGGGGACGGAGCCAGGCGGCGAGGAGGGAATCTGGCAGCGCTTCAGGTCCGGCCGACGGTCGACCGGCGCGGGCTAGATCGCGTCGACCTCCGGCTGATCGGAGATCCGATCCGCCCCGTTGCTGCTCCCTAAGGCCCCAGCGGCGTCGCTGCTCGCGACCGTCCGCTTCCTCGGTCGAGCCGGTGCCTCTGGGCTGGCCAGCGATGGGTCGCTGCCCGTCGCCGCCGGCGGACTGATCTCGGCGGAGCTGGCATCGGCCATCGCGGCGGGCTCAACCGCCTCGCGCTGGAAGATCGGCACCCACTCGCCGGCATTGTTCGCGGCATCCCGCGCGCGCGAGGCAAGCTCATCGCGGACCTCCCGACCCGGGCGAGGGGCGGTCAGCAGTGCCGCGATGGCGCCGCCGATGGCGCCCAGCACGAGGCCGAGGAAGAAGATCCGCCAGCGATGCTCCTCACGCTGTCGAATTCCGAGCCGAATGCGCGCCTGATCCACGAGCTCGCGTGACGCGGGCACGGCCAGTCCGGCCGCACCAATCGCCGCGGCGCGCCGGCTCCAGGCATTGCGGAGCGCGGGCTGGAGCTGCTTGAGCCATGCTCGCCGGCTCGCCTTGACGGCATCCCGGCGCATTCGGTCCGCGGTTTTCATCGCGGTGCGACGCTGGGGGGCACTCTCGCGCCACATGTCAGTCGCCATGTCGGATGCGCGTACAGCCGCCGTCCCCGCGGTCTCCGCGATGGCTGCAGCCACCTCGCGACCACGCGCGGCGATCTGCTCGCGAGTCTGTGATTCGAGGGCCTTGTCGACGAGCGAGCGGATCGCGCTCGTCAGCTCATCTGCCGTCTTGGATGGCTGACTGGCCATGGGACTCCTCCTCTTGCTACGGCCTTGTCCCGTAGCAGGGAGTATGCCACCGCGGCTGCGGCGGACGCGAATCAGACGCCGATGGCGCTCCGCGGGCCGCCGTACGACGGGCGGGCTCGGGTGCCGGCCGGCCGCCAACCTGCGTACCCGGGCGGCCCGACGGAGCACGTCCGGGGAGCATTGCTCGCCGGGGCTGATCAGCGGCTTACCGTCCGATTATCGGTCGGGCCGCCCGATCCTATACTCGGGATCATGATCTCCTCGGAGGTGGCGCCCGGGTTCCTGACCGTTGGCCAGGCGACCGCCCGGGCGGTGGCGCTGCGTGCGAACGAGCGCGATCGACTTGGCCGGACCTTCCTGGTCTTCGGTCCGGCCGGTGCGGGCAAGGGAGCATTCGTCGAGGACCTGCTCGCCCTGCTGCTGTGCACCGTTAACGACCGTTCGGCCCGTCCCTGCAACACGTGCGCCGGCTGTCGAACGGCTCGGTCTCGGACGCACCCCGATCTGGTCGTCGGCTCGCCCGAAATCTGGCGTGACATGCGCTCCACCGGGGAGAGCCTGGTCGCCGCCGCGCGTCGCTGGCTCGGTGGCACGGCCGGCGCACCGATCGCCGGCGAGCGTCGGGTGGTGCTGATCGAAGGTGCGGACCGTGCCGGAGAACAGATCCAGAACGCACTGCTGAAGGCGCTGGAGGAACCGTCTGACCGCCACGTCTTCATCCTGGTCGCCGACGAGCCGAACCGGCTGCTCGACACGGTGCGCTCGCGCTGCCAGCCACTGCGCATCGGACCGGTATCGAGGGCCGAGCTGAGCGCCTGGCTCATGGATCACGAGCTGCTGCCCCGTGAGCAGGCCGACGCATTGGCGCGCCTCTCCGACGGCTTCGTCGGCCGCGCCCTATCGCTCGTGCGGCAGCGCGATCGTCTCGAATGGCGGCGACGCGTTCAGCGCGAGCTCCTGGACCTGCTCCACAGCGGGCGCGCCGCGCGGTTCGCATCAGCCCGAGAGCTTCTCGACAATGCGGCGCGCTCGCTCCCGGTCGCGGCCGACGCCGCATCGCCAGAACCAATGCCGCAGGACGGCCAGGGTCCGGATGGGGCCGAGACGGTTCGGACACCATCATCCGTGCAGCGAGCGGTGGCCACCGCGATCGTCGAGGCATGGATCTCGCTGGCTCGGGACCTCATGGTTGCCAACGCCGGCCGCGCGGACGCCGCCCCCACCGGGGAGCTGATCCCCGAGCTGCCTGATGTTGCCAGAAGGCTGGATGTGCGCCAGGTTGCGGGTTTCATCGGTCTGCTCGAGGAGATCCACGGGGGGCTGGCCCAGAACGCCTCGCCGCGACTGGCGCTCGAGGTCGCCATGCTCGCCTGGCCAACCATCTCGGGAACGTGACGGCCCGCCAGCGACTCACCGCCCGTGTCGAGCTCGTGGCGGAGGGTGATCCGGTGGCGCTCGACGCGCTGGAGCGACTGCGGCAGCGAGGCCCGCCCGGATCGCGCGTCGAGCAGGTCGACGCGAGCCGTGGTCCTGCGAGTGCCGAGTTCACGCGGTTCAAGATCACGCGTTCGTGAACGCGCGAGCCATTGGTTGTATCGGCCTGGGAGCCGTCGTCTTCATCCTCATCGGCATCCTCGGAATCAACGTCGCCTCGAGCCGGATCGGATGCCCCGACCGTCTCCAATGGGGAGATCGCTTGTATGCGCCCACCGGCACGCCCGCGCCCAGCCCGGATACCGGCGGATCGGAGCCGCCGGCCAAGCTGGGGACCAGCTTCATCGGTCTGACGACGCGCGAGGTGTACGGCCCAGCTGGCTCCACGTCATCGGATGCCCCCGGTCGAACCAGCATCATCGCCATGGACTGCGGCGATGGGCGGTTCCAGAGCTATCGAAACGCCGGTCCCGCGCCAACCGCCACGCCTTCGGCCGAGGCGATGCTGCGCGAGGGGCTGCGGCCAGCCACTCGCCTGCGGACAGCGCATGGGTGAGGTGGATCGCCGACCGATCCTGTTGCTCGTCAATCCGGCGGCCGGTCAGAAGCGCGCGGCGACCCGGACCGACCGCCCGCGATCACCCGCGGAGCTGCTCGGAGGCCTGACGACGTGGGGTCTCAGCGTCGAGCTGCGGGAGCTCGGGGAGGGGGAGGACACGACGGCCCTGGCTCGGGCGGCGGCGAAGGCGGGACGCGACGTGGTGGTCGCCGGTGGCGATGGGACCGTTGGTTCGGCCGCGAGCGCCCTGGTCGGGTCGGACGCCACGCTGGGCATCATCCCGCTCGGGACCTTCAACAACATCGCACGGGGTGCCGGCATCCCGACCGATCTGGCGCAGGCGCTCGAGGTGATCGTTCGCGGCGAGCGACGGGCCATCGACGTCGGGCTCGCCTGGCATGTCTCCGGGCCGCGCAGCCAGAACGGTGCTGCAATCGGCGACCCGCCAGCAGACGCCGCGACCTTCTTCGAGGCAGTGGGCGTGGGCCTCGACGCGGAGGGATTCGGGGTCGCCGAGGTCGGTGAACGCCTTGGCTGGCTTCCCGCAGCCAGGGCAGCCTGGCGTGTCCTGCGGCGACGCAAGACCCCGCTCTGGCTGGTGATCGACGGGAAGCGCTACCGGACCGCCTCGCCTGCGTGCGGATGGGCCGCCTGGAGGTGCTTCGGCACTTCGGGCGCGTCGCGCGCGGCAGGCAGGTCCGCGAGCCGCGCGTCCGCACGCTCCGCGCTCGTCAGCTGGTGGTGGGAGGCCTCCGGCACACGCTGCCGGCGCACGCGGACGGTCGGTCGATCGGGATCACGCCAGTCGCGATGAGCGTCCATGCCGGCGCGCTGCGGATCTTTGCCTGATCGGTCTCACGCACCGAGGCCAGGCGGACGCTCACCCGCCAGCCGCTCATGGACCGCCAGCGCATAGCGATCGGTCATGCCCGCAACGTAGTCGGCCACCTGGACGACCGGCTCGGCGGCGTGTTCGCGATAGGTGTCGGGGATCTCGTCCGGGTGCGCGAGGTGGTGCTCGACCAGGCGACGGATGACGTTAACGGCGCTCTCCTGCTGGCGTCGCAGCTGGCCGGTCATGTACACGCGCTCGAACATGAAGTCCCGCAGCTCGTTCATGACCGCGAGGGTCGCAGGATCCATCGCAACTTGCCCGACCTGGAGGCTGTGCTCGATCACCGCCTCGATCATCTCCGCGATCCACGCCCGTCCCGGAGTCCCGAGGCGCAGAAGCACCGCGTCCGGGAACGACCGGCCGTCGAGGACGCCCGCGCGGATGGCGTCGAGTGCGTCGTGGCTGAGGTAGGCGATGCGATCTGCGTACCGCACGCAGTAGGCCTCCTGGGTGGCAGGTGGTGGCTCGATCTTCCACGAGTGCCCCCGGATCCCATCGCGCACCTCCCAGGTCAGGTTCAGGTCTTCGAGCGCCTCGTAGACCCGCACGCTCTGGGCGGCGTGATGCCAGCCATCGGGAGGAAAGTAGGGCGACAGCGCCTCTTCGCCGGTGTGGCCAAAGGGCGTGTGGCCCACGTCGTGGCCAAGTGCGATCGCCTCCGCGAGGGGCTCGTTCAGGGCCAGCGCGGCCGCCAGGGCGCGTGCGATCTGCGCGACGTGCAGGGTATGGGTCAGCCTCGTGACGAAGTGGTCGCCCTCCGGGTTGAGGAAGACCTGCGTCTTGTGCTTGAGGCGCCGGAACGCCTTTGAGTGGACGATCCGATCGCGATCCCGCTCGAAGGCTGTGCGAAAGGGATCGGGCTCTTCCGCACGGGCTCGTCCCCGGCTCTGGGTTGACCGTGCAGCAGCCGGACTCAGGAGCTCCTCTTCTGCTCCCCGCACGACGCGATCACGCCGGATGAGCCCATCCACGGACCGATGATGACCGATTCGCAGGTGCCACCGCTTACGCGGGGCTTACCACCTCGTCAGCCAACCACGAAATCGAGCCGCATCCCCAGTGCGTAGTGGCCAGGCTGGTTGCAGACCAGGTAGTAGTGCCCGGCCTTCAGGGTGGCAACGATATTGACCGTGGTGCCGGCCGCAATCGGCTCGGACGCTTCGATGGTCTCAACCTGCGGGGATCCCTCGTCGACCTGTTGCGAGCTGTCGAGGGGCAGCTTGTCGATCGGCAACGAGGACTTGTAGATGTCGAACTCGTGGATCATGGTGCCGGCGTTCGTGACCCGGAACGCCACGGCACCGGCCGATGCCTGACCGGAGGCGGTGATCGAGAATTCCTTGAGCGTCACCGCGACGGTCGCTCCGGAGGCAGCGGGGGACGCGGTGACTGGGGCTGATGCGCTCGGGGAGACGGACGCGCCGGCCGAACAGCCTGCGATCAGGAGCAGCGCGGAAGCCATCCCGGCAACGCGGGAAGCTCGGGGCGCCGTGCTGAACGTGTGATGCTGCAACGCATCTCCCTCGATGAGGTGTTTGGCGCGCCGGACAGGATTCGAACCTGCGGCCTTTGGCTCCGGAGGCCAACGCTCTATCCACTGAGCTACCGGCGCACGGGGTGGCCATGATAGCCGGGGCCCCCGAACTAGCGCCGGCGCTCGGGTTGGCGATGGGCAGTTCGCCCCGGCTCGCGGGCGACGCCAAAGTGGACGCGGTGCTCAATCTCTGACGCGTCGCCGCTCGCCCACGCCAGGAGACGCGCGCCTTCATCGGTCAATTCGGCTGCCTCCTCGTCCGAGAGCGGCACGAACGGATCCACAACCAGGATCTGCCGCTCGCCCGTCTTGTCGATTCGCCACTGGCCCGCGATCAGCCCGTCGATCAGGACGGTCCCGACGTAGCCGGTGATGCGCCCGACTGTGCGCGGGTCGATGATCCGCGCGCGATCCGCATGCGACAGCGCGACGTTGTCGTATTCGGGCAGGAAGCGAATGGGCGCGGGGGTCTCGGGATCCGGCAGCGTCGCGTCCTCGAGATCGAACAGCTCGCCACCCCGCGCATCGTGATAGATCCGGAGCACCGGTCGCAGGCGATCAACGATCTCCCGTACGGCCGTGAGCCACGACCAGGTGGCGATGTCCCTGACGCTGGCCGGGCCGAAGGCCGCGAGGAAACGCAGCACGAGGCCATCCGGCGCGTCGGCCTCGTCGACCTTTCGCTCCAGCCAGGATTCGAGCGTCCGCCACATGGGTTGGCTGGAGCTGCTCCAGAGGCCGCGGGGCGGCACCTGGACCATGGGCACCAGGTAGCGCACCGCGTAGGCGAGCGACACCGGATCTCGATCCGGCCAGTGCTCGGCAAGCCGCTTCCCCAACTGCGCGGTGGTCAGCGCCTCGTCGTCGAGGAGAGACCGGCCGGCGGCCACCAGCTCGTCGAGATCGATGCCCACCAGCTGCTTGTGGAACGGGCTTCCCGACGCGTAGCCACGCTCCAGGACGCCCTGGAGGACCGGCCGCAGCGCGAGGGCATCGCCCGAAGTGACCAGGTGGAGCGTCGTCCGCAGCAGCGAGGTGCGCACTGCTCGCCGCTGGAGGATCAGCGCCTCCAGCTCCCGAGCCTCGAAGCCCTCGAGCCGGGACCAGAGGGCGATGTACGGGTTGGCAGGCACCTGGGCCTGCATCCCGACCAGGTGCTCGATCATGTTCTGCGCCGGCATCGATGCCCGCCCCAGGAGATGCTGGCGCGCGAGCAGCGCTCGATTGAGCGCTCGGGTGGTGAGGACCGGTCCGGACGCCATGCCCTGATGATGCGCGACCTGCCCGTCGAGTGGCGCCAGATAGTCGGAGGCCCCTCCGAAGAGGGGCCTCCATTGCTGCCGGATTCGCTAACCGCAAGGGCATCTTTCACGAGCGGTTTCCCGCTCTACCCTTACCCAAACCTACCCATGACCTTGCAGCCAGTGGTGAATCGCTGTGCGAACAGCGATCTGAGGATAGATCATCTGTTCACTTGGAGTCAATGGTTCCGGATTAAGAATCCTTTACAGCGCAAAGCTCTTTCCAGCGCTCAACCGTGGCTCGCCTGGGGCTTGCCACCGACGCTGATCGACTGGATCACCACCGGGTCGAGGGGCACGTTCTGGGGTCCGGTGTCCGGCGTGCCGTTGGTGGGGACCTGACCGATGACGTCGACCACCGCCGTCCCGTCCGTGACCTTTCCGAGGATGGTGTAGCTGAGGGGCAGCTGCGGCAGGTCGGCAAGGTCGATGAAGAACTGGCTGCCGTTGCTGTCGGGCTTGCCGTTATTGGCCATCGCGACGACATACTTGTCGTAGCTCAGGCCCGCCGCCGGCGCCTCGATCGCGAATAAATAGCCCGGGCCGCCCGTCCCAAGCTCGTTGAAGACGCCACGCTTCTGCTTCGTCTGGGGATCGCCGGCCTGGATCACGAAGCCGGCCACCACCCGATGGAAGGTGATCCCATCGTAGAAGCCGCAGCGCGCCAGCGCGACGAAGTTGGCCGTGGCGATCGGTGCCTTGTCGCCGTACAGCGAGATCGTGAAGCTGCCCTTGTTGGTCTGCACCACGACATCGCCGACGTTCGCGAGGATGCCCGCCGCATCACCGGCCGAGGGCGCCGCGGTGGGGCAGGCGGTATGCGGTGTGGGCGTCGCGCCGCCGAAGACGCACGCGCCCAGCAGCAGGGTGGTCGCCATCGCCAGCGCCAGTCGCCAGGCCGGGCGGCCGTCGGCCGCCATCGGTCTCACGAAGGGAGGTCCACGAAGTGTCGACGGGCGTAGGAGACCGGCATGGTGCCGCCGTAGATCAGGGTGTCGTGGAAGGCCTTCAACGAGAAGGAGGACCCCTGGGCTCGTGCTCGAACCCGGTCTGCGCGATCAGGAACTCGACTGCGTCGTCGAACCCGATCTCGCCCCGATGGAGCTTGACGTCGAGCACGATCCGCGCCGCCCGCCAGATGGCGTCGGTGTGCTGGATGTACCGATGCTTGGGCGTGTCGTCGAACCCCTGCTCCTTCATGGTCCGCTCGCAGTAGAAGGCCCAGCCTTCAGCGAACTCGGCCGCGGTGCTGACGACCCTGGCCAGGCTCGGGTTGGTGCGAGCCGATGCCAGCTGCAGGTGATGGCCCGGATACGCCTCGTGGACCGAGGTGTTGCTGATCGACGCGAAGCAGTGTTCCCGCATCATCCCCGGTGTGGCGGGAGGCGTGACGATGTAGGTCCCGGTCGGTCGCGGATCGAAGCGGGGCGGATCGTAATAGGCGGCGAACGGGATCAGGTGGCGCAGGTACGAGGGCGTCTCGATGACCACCAGCGTGTCGTCCGCTGGCATGGTGGCCAGGTCGTGGTCGATGACGAAGCGGCGGGCCGCGGCCATCGAGCGACGATATTCCTCGAGCGCCTCGCCAAAGCTCGCCGGGTGATCGTCCTTGACCAGGTCGGCCACTTCCTCCGGCGATAGGGTCGGATCGAGCTCCTGGCTCGTCGCCGCGCGCGCGGCCCTCTCATCGGCCAGGATCTGCTCGCCGACCGCGAGGATCTCGTCCCCGGCCGCGGTCAGCTCGCGGAGGCGGACGATCTCCTCGAACTGCTCTGGCCCCGCGCGCCAATCCGCGCTCGCTCCGGGCAGCACCTCGTCCCGCAGCCAGGCGTCATGGTCGTCGAGTGCAGCGCGGGTAGCGTTGACCGCCGCGTCGAGCCTGGAGAGGAGGGCCTCGGGGCAGCGCTCGGAGCGCGCCGCGGCGACGATCACGTCCAGGAAGGAGGGGAGCGACTCGCCGCTCTCCAGGTCAATCTGGATCCAGAGCGCGACCGGATCTGTCAGCCGCGACCTCGCCTCGCCCAGCAGCCGGGGGGCGGCCTCGAGTCGATCGGTGATTCGTTCCAGGCGCTCGGGGAAGGGTGCGAAGTCACGTGAGAAGAGGGGAAAGAGGGCGTCGCCGATCTCCCCGGCGGCGTTGCTGCGCCCGGCCCAGGTTCGCCGCTCGGTCAGCTCGTGCAGCTCCAGCCTGGCTTCGTGCACCAGCAGGTCGCGGTCCAACGCGTGCGACGGGGTGAGGTCGTCCGCGCTGAATCGGTCCATCCCGGCCATGGCGGCACGCCAGAAGTCGACGCGCTCTTCGATCGACTCGCGGGAGGCGCCCTGGAGGCGGTGGTCGTGCTCGCGAACCCCAACGAAGCTCGCGAGGGTGGGCTCCAGCCGCAGCCGGTCGCGGAACCAGCGATCGATCGAGCGCTCGAAGCGAGCATCGGCGTCCGAGATGGGGAGGGTCATGCGGGAGGCAAGGCTAGCAAACACCGCCAGGCCACGCGGTGGTCGTTCCTGGCGGCGGTCCCCTACAATTCGCGGCCGATGGCCACCACCAAGATCGGCAGGCCCGGCTCGCGCGAGCGACGCGGTGCGACTTCTGCCCTGAATGCCCCCCGCCGGCGCGTGCACGCGCTGGCACCCGAGCACGTCGGGGAGCTCGGCTCGATCGCCGCCCTCGCGGTCTCGGTCCTGGGAGTCGCGGTCCTCATCGTGGGGGTGACGCTGATCGTCCAGGGCATCACCATCGGCTCTCGCTACGACGCCGGAGCGAATGGGCCGCCCCCCGACCTCGCTCAGCTCGGCCGGCTGCCGCTCCTTGGTGGAGCGGGCCTTCTCGTCTTGGGGATCCTGATGACCGCCGCCCCGCTGGCGTTGCTCGCCGACGTGCGCTTCTCCAGGGTCGCCACCATCCTGCTCGCGCTGATCGGCGGCGGACTGGCGGTGCTCGGGCTCCTGGCCGTCATCTCGCGGCCGGGCGGCGATCCGGTTGCGACCGCCTCGCTGGGGCTGACGGCCCTGATCCTCGGCGCCTCCGCGCTCATCCTGGCACGACCCGGCCGCTGACCACCGGTCGGCCGGTGCTCGGCTTCGCGCGCCTCGTCCTTTCTGTCGGCGGCACCGCCGCGCTGGTCAGCGGCGCGCTGCTCATTGGGCTGGGGTTGTTTGCCGGCGCCTGGCTCCATGCACTACTGCCGCCGTTGGTGATCGACGCCCGGGCGGTGGGTGGGGCGGCATTCGCGCTGGGGATCT
>VBGQ01000174.1:3840-5116 GCA_005882055.1 Chloroflexota bacterium | reverse complement strand
GTCGCCATCCGGTAGGCTCGTGGCATGACGCCTGGTCCCGAGGGCTCCGCTGCCGATCGCCCCGCGCCCGGCTCGCACGACCGTTCGACCCCAACCGGCTCGCTCGAGACCAGCTCGGCCAACCTGTTCGAGGTGATGGTCGCCGCCAGGGATGACCAGGGGAACGGCGACGATGCCGGCGAGCACCTGACGACCTTCTACCGAACCCTGATGAGCGGCACCCTCCTGCTGCCGGTGCCGCCGAACCACGGCGATGAGGCGCGCGACGCGCTCGCGGCGGCCGTCAACGACGACGAGGAGGTCGAGATCAGCGTGATGCTCGCGCTCGATGCCGCGGGGCAACCGGTGAACGTCCTGTTCGGCTCGATCGGTTCCCTCGCCGCCTGGTCGCCACTCGGCACCGCCAACCTGCCGCTCCCCGCCCGCATCGCCTTCGCGAACCTCGCCGCCAACGGATTGCCCGCGATCCTCGATCCCGCAGGGCCTATTCCCTACGAGTTCGAGGCATCGGAGGTCGCCGCACTGGCGGCCGGCCAGGTCCCCCACACCGGGGCGCCCCTCTTCGAGCCCTCGGTCCGCAGCTCGGTGCGGCTGCGACTGGCCGGTCCCGACTCCGCAGCCCTGGAGGGGCGCATCGCCGAGGCACTGCGTGACGGACCGGTCGACGAGGCCTACCTGGTTGAATCCGAGACCGATGACGGTGCGCACCTGCTGCTGGGACTGGTCGGTGGCGAGGGCGCCACGGCAACGGTGGACGTCCCCGCCGGGACCGATCTCGTCTGGCTGGAGGAGCCACTGCTGTCGAACGTGCGTCGCGTGACCCAACCCTTCTACCGTCGCGGGCATCGCCGATGAGCCCGTACGGCCTCAGGGTGGAACGCAGCGGCCCGCGGGGAGTGGTCGCCCGGGTCACGCTGGCACGCCCTGAGGTTCGCAACGCCTTCGACGCGGCGCTGATCAGCTCACTCACCGACACCTTCCTGGCCCTGGCCGACGAGCCCACGCGCCGTCTGCGTGCGGTCGTCATCGCCGGCGAAGGTCCCGTGTTCTGTGCAGGCGCCGACATCAACTGGCAGCGTGCCGCTCGCTCGCTCTCCCTGGAGGAGAACGAGGCGGACGCCGGCCGCCTCCACGACATGCTCGTCGCCGTCGACCGTTGCCCGGTCCCGGTGGTCGCGCGCGTCCATGGCGCTGCGCTCGGCGGCGGGATGGGACTCTGCGCCGCGGCAGACATCGTGTTGGCGTCCGCCGGCACCCGATTCGGCTTCACCGAGAC
>VBGQ01000174.1:0-3661 GCA_005882055.1 Chloroflexota bacterium | reverse complement strand
GTGGTGGCGGTTGCGGCGCGCCAGCGCGTCTCACCCGAGGGACAGGAGGGGCTCGCCGCGTTTCTCGACAAGCGCACGCCATCCTGGCCCGACGACCGCGAATAGCCTCGAGGTTCTTGCGACAATCGCGACGTGACCGATGACCTGACGCCGCGCCAGGTCGCCGAGATGCTCGGCGTGACGCCGCGGACCGTCCAGCGCTGGATCGCGTCCGGGCGCCTTGCCGCCAGGCGCGTCGGCGGACGGAAGCGCGTGTCGCGTTCGTCGCTTTCTGCGTTCTCCAGCACAGGCGTCTCGCCGGCGCCGACGCGACCAGCTGCGCGTCGGATCGGAACGCTGCTGATCGCGAACCGTGGCGAGGTGGTGGCCCGCGTCGCGCGTACCGCCCGGCACCTCGGGATACGGTCGGTGGGCGTCCAGGCTCCCGACGACGCGGAGCCCCGTGGCGTGGACGCGATCTTCCCCGTTCCCTCGTACCTCGATGGCCCAGCGCTGGTCGCCGCGGCGCGAGCCGCGGGCGTGGACGGGGTGCATCCGGGCTACGGATTCCTGGCCGAGGATCCTGCGTTCGCGGAAGCGGTCGAGCTCGCAGGCCTGGTGTGGGTCGGGCCGCCCGCAGCCGCCATGGCCGCGATGGCCGACAAGGCGGCCGCTCGCCGGCGGGCGGCGGGACTCGGGATTCCGGTCGTCCCCGGCTACGACGGCGACCTGCAGGACGACTCGACCCTCAGCGAACAGGCGGCGCGCATCGGGTATCCGCTGCTCGTCAAGCCGCGAGCCGGCGGCGGAGGCAAGGGCATGCACGTGGTCGCCGATACGGGCGACCTGCCCGACGCGCTCGACGCCGCCCGCCGGGAGGCATCCCGGGCCTTCGGCGATGACCGGCTCATCCTCGAGCGCTATCTCCCCGATGCCCGCCATGTCGAGGTCCAGCTCCTCTGCGACCGCCACGGCAGCGGGATCCAGATGGGCGATCGCGACTGCAGCGCCCAACGCCGGAGCCAGAAGATCGTCGAGGAGTCGCCGGCGCCATCGGTCCCGGCCGCGACGCGGACCCGGATGGCCGCCGCGGCGCTCGAGCTTGCGCGCAGCGTCGACTACCACGGAGCCGGCACGGTCGAGTTCCTGGTGGCTGGCGAGGAGTTCTTCTTCCTGGAGATGAACACCCGCCTGCAGGTCGAGCACGCGGTCACCGAGATGGTCACCGGACGCGACCTCGTCGCGGACCAGCTGCTGGTCGCGGAGGGCGCGCCGCTGCCCCTCACCCAGGACGCGCTGCGCATCACCGGGCATGCCTTCGAAGCACGCCTCTACCCAGAAGATCCGGAGGCAGGCTTCCTGCCCGCCACGGGTCGAATCCTGTCGCTCCAGTGGCCGCAGGGTCCGGGCATCCGGGTGGATACCGCCGCTGCTCAGGGCGACCAGGTCACCGACCGCTATGACCCCATGCTGGCCAAGGTGATCGCCGCGGGGGCGACGCGCCGCGAGGCGCTCACGAGGCTGCGCGCCGCCCTCGAGGAGACGCGAATCCTGGGCGTGCGGACCAACCTGCGATTCCTGCGCTGGCTGCTGCGCCAGGAGGTTTTCGCGAATGGCGAGGTGCGCACGGACACGGTGAGTGCGATGGAACCCCCGCCCACCCTTGGACCCGACGCCGAGGTGCTTGCCGCTGCCGCTCGCCTGCTGCTCGCGGAGGGACCCTTTGGCCAAGGCGTCTGGGGCGGCGGCTGGCGTCCGAACGCGCCCGCGGCAGTGCGGGTCCGCACCGGCGCTGAGGAGCGACGCGTCGAGCTGGGCCGGGATCCGGACAGTGACTCGCCGTCCATCGCCGTGGAGGGTGGCATCGCCTACATCGACGTGGATGGCCAGTCGGAGGAGGTTCGGCTGGCCATGCCGGCATCGGTCGAGGAGGCGGTCCGTCACGCCGCCTCAGCACAGGGCGTGGCCGCCCTGCTGGCGCCCATGCCAGGCCGCGTCATCGCCGTTCGTGCAACCGAGGGCCAGGCGGTGACCGAGCACGCGGCGCTGGTGGTCATCGAGGCGATGAAGATGGAGCACGCCGTCGTGACGCCCATTGGCGGGCGCGTGAGCCGGGTGCTGGTGCATGAAGGCCAGCAGGTGCAGCGCGGCGACCTGCTCGCCGAAGTGTCCGCCTAGGCGGGCCGGTATCATCCGCCGGCATGGCGCCCAGCGAGGTCCGCATCTACGAGGTCGGTCCGCGTGACGGCCTTCAGGCCGAATCCACCGGCGTCGAGACCGATGACAAGCTCCGCTTCATCCAGCTCCTGAGCAACGCCGGACTGCGCGAGATCGAGACGACGAGCTTCGTCTCCCCGACAGCCATCCCCCAGCTCGCCGATGCCGACGAGGTGATGCGCCGCCTCGAGCGCCGGGTGGGGGTCCGGTATCCAGTCCTCGTACCCAACCAGCGCGGCATGGAGCGCGCGCTCGCCGCGGGGGCGGACGCCGTCTGCGTCTTCACCGCGGCGACCGAGTCATACGCCCGCCACAACATCAACATGTCGATCGGCGAGTCCATCGAGGCCTTTCGCCCGGTCGTCGCGGAGGCCCGCCAGCGCGGCTTCTGGGCGCGCGCCTACGTAAGCGCCGCCTTCGGCTGCCCGTACGAGGGAGAGGTCCCCGAGCGCGCGGTGGTCGACGTGAGCCATGCGCTCATGGAGCTCGGTGTGGACGAGCTCGCGATCAGCGACACGCTGGGGGTCGCCGGGCCGTCCGACGTTCGCCGGGTGCTGGGAGCGGTCGGAGAGGCCGGAATCGCCGCCGACGCCATCGGTCTGCACTTCCACGACACGCGAGGCACCGCACTCGTCAACGTCGTCACCGCCATGAGCCTGGGCTACCGCTCGTTCGACGCGTCGACAGGCGGGACGGGCGGATCGCCCTTCGCGCCCGGCTCGGCGGGCAACCTGGCGACCGAGGACCTCGTCTACCTGCTCGATCGCGAGGGCGTCCGGCACGGCGTCGACCTCGACGCGGTGCTCGCGGCGGCGAGCTTCATGGCCGATCGGCTCGGCCGTCCACTGCAGAGCCGCCTGGGCCGGGCCGGGGGCTGGCCAGGCTCCGTACCATGAGCCCGATGGAGGGTGCCCCCGAGGCTTCGTCCGAGAGACGCCCGGTGATCCTGGACGTGGACACCGGGATCGACGACATGGTCGCGCTGCTCATCGCAGCCACCGCCCCGGAGCTCAACCTGCGCGGCGTCACCTGCGTCGCGGGCAACGTGGAGCTGCACGACGTCGCGCGCAACACCGGCAAGATCCTGCGACTGGTGGGCCGTGGTGACGTGCCCGTCTCGGTCGGGGCGGCGCGGCCCCTGGTGCGGCGCCTGCGGACCGCGTACGAAACGCATGGGCCAACCGGCACAGGCTACGTCGAGCTGCGCGGAGAGGACCGCGCCCTGGGCAAGACCGAGTTCACGCCGGTGCCCGCGTCGCGCTACGTGGGGGCGCACGTGCAGCGCCATCCCGGCGAGGTGACCGTGGTCGCGCTGGGACCGCTCACCAATCTCGGCGCAGCGATCAGCGAGGGCGTGGATCTGACCAACGGGCTCCGGGCGCTGATCTGGATGGGCGGCACGCTCGAAGAGCGCGGAAACACCACCGAGACCGGTGAGTGGAACGCGTGCGTTGACCCGGAGGCG
>VBGQ01000173.1 GCA_005882055.1 Chloroflexota bacterium | reverse complement strand
AGCTCCACGTCGCGCCGCAGCAGCGAGTTCGCTACGTCCCGCTGAGGCGCGAGGACCCGGCGCAGCTTGAGCAGGCGACGCTTGAGCTCGAGGACCTCGCGCAGGGTCTCGACCCCCTGCCGCCCCTGGATGATCCGATCCTCCAAGTCGTCGATCAGCTCGCTGAGGTGATCGAGAACGGGGAAGTAGCCGTCCACGATCGTGTCGAGGATCGTGTACAGCAACCCAGCCGGCTTGCGGCCGACCGTGTCCGCGTGCTGCTTGAAGCGGTTGAGCACGTCCTCGATGACCGGCGACTTGCCCCAGTGCACGGTGACCAGGTAGCCCGAGCCGGTGAAGATGTGGATCTCACCCAGATGAGCTCCACCCGAGGCCACTTCGCTGGATGAGGGCCGATGCCGCGTCTTGGCGACTGGCAGGATCTCGTAGGAGACCAGGACGTGCTGTCCTGGATACGTGTCGACCTTGGGACGCTGGTGCCGGGTGTTGATGTCCTCCACCGCCAGTGGATGGATGGAGAACTCCTTGCGGAGCAGCTCGATCTGCTCTGGGCCCGGATCTCCGACATCGACCCACACGAGGCGCCCCTCCGTCCCGCGAATCTTGTCGATGCGATCGAGCTCGTCGGCGGCGAGCTCACGGGCGGCTCCATCGGTCTCGCACACCACGGCGGTGATGTGCGGCGATCCCTTTTCCATCGCGCGGGAGTGTACTCGCGCTCCGCCAGCAACAATGTGCTATGCTGGAGTAGCGAATTCTGAAGCCGGCCATGCGACCGGCGGACACGATGGAGGCGAAGCCATGGGCTGGCTGCCCGCGCCGGTCGAGGAGCTGCTGAATGTGGCCCTCGTCGGCGAGCTGACGGTGGTGCGACCCGACGGTCGGGCCATAACCCATCCACTCATCCCGCTCTACGACGGCGAGCGAATCCTCATGCACTCCAGCACGCTGTTCAGCCGCAAGCTCGAGCACATCAAGGCCAACCCGCATGTCGCCGTGTCGCTCTCGGACGACGTGGCCATGAAGGGCAACCTGGATCGCGCCACGATCCAGGGGACGGCGCGCATCATCGAGGACGATCCTCACGAGCAGTGGGAGCGTCTGATCCTGGACCTCTGGCGTCGTAAGGAACCCGCCATCGACCAGTTCCTCAAGGCGCGGGTCGCGCTGCCGCTCTTCTTCGAGCGCGCGGTGATCGCGATCACGCCGGAGCGCTGCCTCTACTGGCCGGGCGGCAACACCGCCCGTGAGCCGCAGATCAGCTCCGCGCCCACGAAGGCGGCGGCGTGATGACCGTCGACGGCAAGGTCATGCAGCGACTCACTGAATATCCGTTCCTGGTCGTCACGTGGGTGGATGACGCCGGCTACCCCGTCAGCGAGGCCACCACCTTCCAGACCGATGGCGACGCCCCCAGGCTCCGCCTGAGCGCTCCGGGGTTGGCGATCCCCACCGACCGCGAGGTCTCGGTCACCGGCAGTCACATCCGTCCCCAGCCCGGCGTGGGATACGACGAGCGCCGCTACCTGTGCGTGTGGGGACGCGCCTCGGCCGTGGAGGACGGCGGGGTCACCTTCACCGGCGAGCATGCCTGGGGCTGGGACGAGGCGGAGATGCCCTTCTTCGAGTATTCCGAGCGGTCCGTGCCGCAGTCCCGGCGCTACCTCGAAAAGCTGTCCGAGGAGCGGGGGAGCCCCGTGAAGCCGCGGCTCGCCCTGCCATGGCTGATCCTGCGCACGACGCGGCTGCCGTTCCTGACCGCCACCCTCGTTCCGGTGCTGCTGGGGCTGGCCATCGCGGCGCGCCACGGCCCCTTCGACTGGCTGGCGGCTGTCCTGACGATCCTGGGCGCGAGCTTCGCGCACCTTGCGATCAACGTGACCAACGACATCTTCGACACGCTTTCCGGCGCCGATGCCGCGAACGTCAATCCCACCCAGTTCTCCGGCGGATCACGCGTCCTGCATTACGGCCTGCTCTCGCTGCGCGAGCTGTCGACCTGGGCGGCAATCCTCTATGCCGGCGCCATCGCCATCGGCCTCGTGCTGCTCGCGATCCGGCCAAGCCTGGAGCTGCTGGCGATTGGGGTCGCCGGCGTGCTCATCGGTCTGGCGTACACGGCTCCGCCGTTGAAGCTCGTCTACCGGGGGCTGGGCGAGATCGCGGTCGCGGTCGGATTCGGGCCGGTGATGCTGCTCGGCGCGTACGTGGCGCAGACCGGGCGGCTGGCGTGGGAGCCGGTGGTCGCCTCATTGCCAGTGGCGATCCTGATCGCGCTGATCCTATACGTGAACGAGATCCCGGATCGTCGGGGGGATGCGGCCGCGGGGAAGCGGACCCTCGTCGTGCGGCTGAGCCAGGCTGCGGTCGAGCGCCTGTACCTGGGCGCCGCGCTGGTGGCGTTCGCGCTGGTCGTTGTGGGCGTCGGGGTGGGTCTCATGCCGTGGCCGACGCTGCTGGCGCTGCTCGCCATCCCGCTCGTCTTCCAGGTCTATCGCGGGATCGACCAGCACTACAACAGCCCGTACACGCTGATGGCCGTGATGGGCACCAACGTGAAGCTGCACCTGTACACCGGGTTGCTGCTCTTCGCCGGCTACCTCGTCGCGTTGGGCCTGACGCTCCTTCGTTAGGCGGTGTTCTCGATGAGAGTGACCGAGAAGACGATCTCGCCCGCCGCCTCGCGCTCGTAGCGGACCGGTTGACCGGGCAGGGCGCGGGCGAACCAGAAGCGCCACACCGCATCCGGGTCGGTTCGCGTGTATCGCATGCAGGCGAAGCGGCCCGCAGGAATCTCGAGCTCCTCCTCGGTGCGTTCCGTGCTGGCTCGAGGGAAGGACGCGTGCTCCTGCAGCTCGAGCCAGGTCGAGCGTTCTCGCTCGGGGTCCGATAGCCGCCGACCGTCGGGATCCTCCATCCACGATTCTTGGACGGCGCCGTTCGCGTCGGTCTCGACATAGCGCGAGACCCGGACGACAGGATCCTCACCAGCTCGCTCGATGCGCAATCGAAGCGTGCGTCCGGGTGGGCAACCGTCACGGATCTCGTCGGCGGTGAACGGCGTCGGCCAGTCGTCGCGCGAGAGCTGGTGCGGATCTGGTGCGGGCGCGGCTGTCAATTCCAGTTCGGGATCGCGGGCGCGTCCGAGCTCCCGTCCGGGCGCGGGAACGCGAGGAGCTGCTGATGGACGTCGAGCCGTGCCGTTTCGAAGCCGATGGCGGCGCCCGCCATGTAGAGACGCCAGGTGCGGGAGATCGGCTCTCCGGCAACGGCGATGGCC
>VBGQ01000172.1 GCA_005882055.1 Chloroflexota bacterium | reverse complement strand
AGACCGGATCCGGTCAGCTGGAAGATGCGCGCCGGGGCATCGAAGTCCTTGAGCCGAAACTCGCCCAGCTCGCGGAGGGCGAGGTCGTCCGGCGTTCGTTCGCCCACCACCGCCGCCACGGCACCGGAGACCAGGATCTGCCCTCCATGGCCGACCGCGGCGATGCGCGCGGCACGATGGATCTCGACGCCGACGTAGTCGCCGTCGCGGACGACCGCCTCACCGACATGCAGTCCCATCCGGACGCTGATCTCGGCGTTCGGCGGCCACTTCTCGCCCGCCAGCGCACGCTGGCCTTCGGCGGCGGCGAGCAGTGCCTCAGTCGGGCTGGCGAACGCGACGAAGAACGAGTCCCCCTCGGTACCGACCTCGTAGCCCGAATGACGTTCGAAGGATTGCCTGAGGAGGGACCGATGGCGATCGAGGAGCCGTTCGTAGTCCTCAGGTCGCTGCTGGGCGAGCCGGGTTGAGCCCTCAATGTCGGTGAACAGGAAGGTGACACTGGAGCAGCCGATGCGCCGCCAGCTCAATCTCCTTGTGTCGCCACTCGGCTGCCCGGAAGTGGCACGCGATGATGCCAGACCGATGGATGCGCCGGAAGTCGCCGAAGACGAAGCCGTACCGCGCTTTCGTGCCGTCCGCAGCGTCGACGGTCAGGCCCAGGTGCCAGGTCGCGTACTCCTCCCAGGGGTGCGACGCGAGGAAGCGGTTCTCCGCAGCGGCATCGGGCTGTGCCTCGCCCCAGTCGCTGTTGAGGACGTACTGCCGTGCGTCGATGAGGCGCTTGGCGTGCGTCACCGCCCGGCGATTCAGGGTGTAGCTGGCCATCGGACCACCTGTCGGATCATGACTGGCCAGAGGGTAAACTGTTGGCCCTCCGGTCGGGGCGTAGCGCAGCCTGGTAGCGCACCTGAATGGGGTTCAGGAGGTCGCTGGTTCGAATCCAGTCGCCCCGACCACGATCCCCTTTAGCGGAAGCGGCTCGACATGGAGGCCGCAGCGCGGGCGTCCGTGCGGAGCAGCTCTTGGATCCTTCGGCGGAAGCGGATGCCGGATGAGTGGCGGCCCAGCCAACGGAGGTACTCGGGGTCCTCGCGGTGGACCGCCTCCAGCGTCCAGCCCTCGTATCGGCCGAAGTCGATGAGGTTTGAGCCCGCGTCGTCGTCGGCCCGCACCGCCGGCTTGGCGTAGGGCGTGACGATCGGCACCACCGTGGTCCCCATGGAGCGCTGCTTGTCGTAGACGGCGCGGCGGTCGACGGTGCGCACCGCCTCGTAGGCGGCGTTCAGGTCCGCCATCCGTCGCGTGGCTCCCGCGGATGGGTCGCGATCCGGGTGGTACTGGCCGGCCAGGACGCGATACGCGGCCTGGATCACGAGCTGGTTTGCCTTCGGATGCACCTGAAGCACCTCGTAGGCGTCGCGCTCGAACATGTGCCGATGGTTCTCCGGTGATGCCTCGGCGCACACTCTGGCGAACCGCGCGCACGGCGCCAAGTCACCAAGAAGTACCGCCCAAAGTCACCAACCGCGCGCCAGGCAATGGCGCGCAAGGGCCGGCTCCGTCGCGGACACGTGGGACAAACCCGGAGCCTGCCGGCATGGGATCCGGGGCACGGGGACCCTCAGGCGTATGCTATGTGACCCGGGCGCACAGGCGGACATCCACAATGGGCAATCCCATTACAAATTCATCGCAACACGCCGTCGGGTGTGCTCATCCTGGATGAACGCCCTCCACCAGCCTCCACGCATCACCGTTGTCAACGACAACGAGCAGTTCCTTGCACTCATGCACGACCTCCTCGGCCAGGAGGGCTATGACGTGAGCGTCGTGGAAGGCGACACAGTCACGATCGAGGGGATCGCTGCAACGGACCCTGACCTGCTCGTCATCGACCTTCGGCTCGGCAGCGAAGGGCCAACGGGCTGGGATGTCCTGCTGATGACCCGAGCTCATGAGCCCCTGCGTGAGGTCCCGGTCGTGCTCTGCTCCGCGGACATCGTGGAGCTGCGCGCCCGCGCGGACGAGATGGCGGCGATCGCCGACGTCCACGTCCTGGAGAAGCCGTTCCGCATCGAAGAGGCAGAGGAGCTCGTTCGACGGTTGCTGGAACGCGAGCCGCCGCCGATGCGGCCAATGCTCGAGCCGGAGCCTACCGGCTGACCTCGGCTCAGGCGAAGAGCGGCCTCCAGCGCAGCGCCCGAACCGCAACCAGGACCGCGAGCGCCGCCAGGACCAGCACCGCCGCAGCCGCCGTGGACCGCGGCAGGCCGTCTACCGACTGGAACTCGGAGTACACCAGCAACGGCAGCGTCTGCGTTCGTCCCTCGATGTTCCCCGCGAACATGATGGTGGCCCCGAACTCGCCCAGCGCCCGCGCCCAGGCCAGGATGAGGCCCGCCGCCAGCGCAGCGTTCGCCAGGGGCACCGTCACGGAACGAAAGACGGCCCACTCGCTCGCCCCATCGGCTCGCGCGGCATCCTCGAGGTCGCGGTTCGTCTCCTGGAATCCGGCGCGTGCGGCACGGATGAAGAAGGGCGCCGAGACGAATGTCTGGGCTACCACGACGGCCAGTGTCGTGAACGAGATCTGCAGGCCTGCGGCCTCTAGGACTGGACCGATGGCGCCGCGACGGCCGAAGGCGAAGAGCAGCGCGAGGCCCGCGACGGATGGCGGCAGTACGATCGGCAGGTCCACGAAGCCCTCCACGAGCCACGATCCGCGAAAGCGACGGCGCGCCAGCAGGTAGGCGAGCGGCGTCCCGATGCAGACGGTGACCACTAGGCTGGCTCCCGAGGTGACGAGGCTGAGGAGCAGTGCGTCGATGACCAGGCGGCTGGTCAGCGTCAATCCCAGCGACCCCTCGATCGCTGCCCTCCCCACCAGGACGACAATCGGAAGCGCGAGCACGGTCGTGGTGACTCCTGCCACCAACCACAGCCCGGAAGCGCGCGCGAGCCTCATCGCGAGGCAACGAACCCGAATCGAGCCAGGACGGCCTTACCCGCGGCGCTGGTCAGCCAGGCGAGGAACGCGCGCGCTGCGTCGGGCGCGCTTGCGCCGTTGAGCACGACCGCCGCGTAGGTCACGGACACGTTCAAATCCGCTGGCAGGGGGATCTCGGTCAGTTCGGATGAGGCGAGCGCATCGGTCCCGTACACGATCCCGGCGTCGCCTTCGCCGAGCGCGACCTTGGCCACCACGGCCGCCACGTTGTCCTCGCGGGATATGACGTTGTCGCCGACTCGTGCGGCGTATCCGGCCGGATAGCCGGGTATCTTCGCCAGTTGGTCGATGAGCTGGGCGACGTAGCTCGTGATGGGAACTCCCTCACCCGCGGCAACCAACCGCACGCCCGACCTGGCCAAGTCAGCCGGCGTCGCGACATGCGCGGGGTTCGCGCGCGGCACCACGATGGCGAGACGGTTTCCTGCGAATGGTTGGGGTGGACCGATGGCGAAGCCGTCCGAGACCAGCTTGGCCGCAGTCGTAACGTCGGCGGAGACGAAGAGGTCGGCGGGTGCACCCTGCTCGATCTTGGTGCGCAGCGCGCTCGAGGCGTCGAAACCAAAGGTGACGGAGCCTCCTGGGTGGCCGGCCGAGTAGAGCTCGCCCGCGGCGTTCAAGGCCGCCTGCAGGGATGATGCCGCGAGGACAGTGATCGGACCACCGGTCTGTGTCCCGTTGGTCCCGCCCGTCGAGCAGGCGCCCAGGAGCGCCGCGATCAGGACGAGGGTCAGGCCCCTAGCCTTGTCCACGCTCGCGGCTCCGCGCCGGCACCTCGATCACCACGTTGGTTGCCTTGACCACGCAGACCGCCTCGTCGCCCTCCCGCAGGTTGAGCTCCTCGGCAGCTTCTGCGGTCATGAGGCTCACCAGGCGGTGCGGTCCCGAGACGACTTCCACGACGGCGGCGACCCCGTCGCGTTCGACGCGCGTCACGACGCCCGCGAATCGGTTCCTGGCGGATTGGGCCACGATCGGTCGATCGTCCTGCTCGTGCCGTCGGGTGGCGAGCTGTCGGCTCAGCTCTGCGGCATCGATCAGTCGCTGGCCACCTGCCGAGCGCGTCACCGCGATGGTGCCGCGCGCCTCCCATCGGCGCAGTGTCTCGACGCTGACTCCAAGTGCCTCAGCTGCCTGACCGATGCGCACACTTCCTCTGGGTCCAGGTCGGCTCATATCTGGGTATCATCGGGTCCACTAGGTGATCGGAGGAGCGACGTGGCCCAAGGCAGCAGCCAGGGAAACGGCACCCGCGAGGATCCCTGGGTCCTCATGACACCAAGCGGTACGTCCGAATACACGATGTACCGGGACGAAACGTCGGACCCACCGTCGATCGTGTGCCAGGTGGGCTCAACGCAGCTTCGCTACCACCTGCGTGCGATCGAGGACCTGCATGCGATGCTTAAGGCGCACGCAGACTGGATGGCGCTGGGGAGCGCGGATGAGCAAAAGCCTGCGGCCGAGGGCACCGTCGAGGCATGGGGCCGGTCGGCGGACAACCCCGTTGGCGGCTGGTACGGCCTGAAGAAGGGCCTGCGCGGCCGCTTCGGAATGTACATGCCGCCGCTGCTCGAGGCGCTCGGGCTGGCTGAGGTCGAGCACAACCCAAGGAACAACCGGATGCGCGCGATCTAAGCGCTGCACATCGTTCAGGCGCCGCGCATAGGGGCAACAAAAGAGGACCGGCCAGATGGCCGGTCCTCTCTGTGTCGGGGAACTACTCGGCGCGCACGTTGGTGGCGCGCGGTCCTCGAGGGCTGGACTCGACGTCGAAGGTGACCTTCTCGCCGCCCGTCAGCCGATCGAAATCGAGCGTTCCGCTGAGCCCGTCGCGGTGGAAGAAGTAGTCCTTGCCGTCTTCGGCGGTGATGAAGCCAAAACCTCGATCAGAGATCAGCTTCTTGATGGTGCCTGTGGCCATGGTCAGTTGGACCCTCCAAACAGAAAACTCCTCTCGTGCGGCCTCAGCGACCTAGTGCCTCCTCCACCTGACTGCTGCGTGCCGCGGGTGGTCCGAAGACGACCTCGTAGCCGGTCGTGTTGTGGAGCACCTCGGTCTCGTTGGGAGCGAAGTGCACTGACAGGAGGCCGGTCCCTGCCCGGATCTGGCGCAGGGTGAGCTCGGGAAGCCAGTCCGGCAGCGCCGGGTTCAGGTAGATCCGCGACCTCCCGGACTCTCGGCGGGCGTGGATGCCGCACATCACCGTCACGAGGCGAAAGATCGCGCTGGCAGCCCACGCCTGCGGGACGTTCGCTCCCAGGTACTGCACCGGGAAGTCGTCGTACGTCCGCGGGAGGCCCGAGAACAGCTCGGGAAGCCGGTTTGCGGCGAAGGCGGTCGCGGCGTCGAAGAGCCCGAAAGCGACTCGCGCTGCCTCCGTCCGCAGGCCGTAGCGGGCGAATCCGCTCGCGATGGTGGCGTTGTCGTGCGGCCAGATCGTGCCCGTGTGGTAGCTGAATGGGTTGTAGGCGGGGTGATCGGCGGAGAGGGTGCGAATTCCCCAGCCAGACCACATGTCCTCGGCCAGCAGGCGGTAGGCGACCCGTCGTGCCCGTTCCCGCGGGACGATGCCGCTCATCAGGCAATGCCCCGGGTTGGAGGCCACGAAGAGCCGATGCGCTTCTGCGCGCAGCCGGGCGGCGTCCTCGTCGCGATCGAGCACCTCGTAGATCTGGGCAAGGCGGAGCTTGGCGTCGTAGGCGTAGCCCTGCAGCTCGCAGAGGGCCAGTGGCAGCCGCGCCTGGTCGCCGCGCTCATCGGGGATGGCATCCCAGGCGTCCTTCCAGCTCTGGTTGTAGAAGCCCTTCGACGATCGCGTGGCGTACTCCTGGAAGCCGTCGCCGTCGCGATCGCCGTAGCCGTCGATCCAGGCCATCGCTGCTTCCGCGGCCGGCAGGTAGCGAACAAGGAGGTCACGGTCAGCCGTCCATTCGTAGCTGTGAGCCAGCTGGACCACGAACAGGCTGGTTGCGTCGTGGGTTCCGTAGTAAGGCTGGAAGGGAAGGATGCCCAGCTCCGCGATCTCGCCGTGCCGGATCTCGTGCAGGATCTTGCCAGGCTCCATGTCGCGCTCCGGGTCGTCGCGCGTCGCCTGCAGCGCGGCAAGACGCGCCAGCGTCCCGCGCGCGAGCTCCGGCGACCCGATCATGGCCTGCATCGAGGTCACCAGTGAGTCGCGCCCGAACAGCGTCAGGAACCATGGTGTTCCAGCGGCAGGCACCACGTCGTCAGGGTGATCGGGGTCGACGAGGTGCAAAGACTCCATGTCCATCACGGCGCGATCCCATGCGAGCTGCACGCTGCCGTTCTCGGTCGCCAATGAGACGTGGCCGCTGCGGACCTGCTCGGCCTCGGGTGACCGCTCGAGCGCATGACAGTCCAGCGTCGTCCCGACCACACCAGGCTGGGTGATGGGCAGCCAACGCAGGCATGTGTGCCACCGCTGCTTGGGAGCGAGCTCGAGCTGGAAGACGATCCGCCCCTCCTTCCAGAGCGGTTGCGAGTCCGAGCGCTCGCAGGCGATGCGCAGCTCCCGGCTGAAGGGGCCGAAGGTGTACGTGGCCACCAGCTGCCGTTCGTCGTCCGACCAGGAGATCGATCGCGACGCACGCCGGCGATCACGCTGCCGGCCGATGGCGCGCACGTCGAACATGTCCGCGAAATCGAATTCCATGGCCATCGCCAGCTCGAGGCGAACGGTCTCGCGCGCATGGTTGACGAGGTCGTAGTCCTCATGGACGCCTTCCTGGATCGTGCGCGACAGGGTGAGCGCCAGGTGCGTTGAGCAGCTGCGGGCGCTTGCCGGCGAGCGTCAGCTCGTAGCTCGAGACGAAGCGCGTGTCACGCGCGTAGAACCCGCCGTCGCTGCCGCGCTTGACGCGGCCATCCGGCTGAGTGACGAGGACGTGGTCGTTGCGGTTGATGGTGACGTTGGCCGCGCCGACCTGTACTGCGTCGATCACTCCGAATCATCCTGCGACCGATCACCGCTGGCTGCAACCCGATTCAGGCGCGCCTCGAGGCGATCGGCGGCAGGCAGGACGTAACGACAGGCGACGAGCGCCACGAATGCTACGGAGATCGTGATCAGCGCGGCAAACGCGATGGCGCTCGCGATCAGCACCACGCCGCAGACGATCGCCAATCCGGCCATGCGGCCGGGGAACGCGGCAAGCAGGAGGCCCGCCAGGCGCAACCGCGCCCCGACACTTTGCCGCTCGCGATTCGGGTCGACCAGGATCGGCCAGGCGAGCAGGGCGTATGTCCCCAGAGCGAGCAGCCCCAACGCCGCGAACGTTGCCAACCCCCAGGCGAGCGCGTTCGACGACCCGATCGCGCCGATGGTGTCGACCACCAGCACGGTGCCGGCGATAACCATCGCCGCGCCGAGGGCCAGGCTCGGGCGCAGGTAGCGGCGCCAGGCATCGGTCACATCGGAGAAGTCCGGCGGCTCGTCGCGCGCGATGAGCGCCGCCAGCCGGAACACGCCCGCCGCCGCGATCGCGAGGAAGGGGCTGAGGAGGAGGCCCAGCAGGGGACTCAGGAAGGTGACGATGCCCAGATCGATCAGAAGGCAGACGCCCCAGATCGCGTTGGCGAGCACCAGTCGGATCGACTGGAAGTAGAAGTCGACGCCTGCGGTGCGAATGGATGACCCGAGCCGCGGCGCGGCCGGCAGATCGTCAGCCCTTGACGCCACTCGCCGCGATGCCCTCCACGAAGTACCGCTGGAAGAAGACGTACAGGACCACGATCGGCAGGGTCGCCATGACCACCACCGCCATGAGCGGCGGCCAATCCGTCTTGTGGAAGCCGATGAACTGGAACAGCCCCAGGGGCAGCGTGGCTGCCAGCGCGGGTGTCGCGAGCGGCAGCATGACGCGCCAGAAGGTCGTGAAGAACCCTGCTCCGTCGATTTTCGCCGCCTCCTCGAGATCCCGCGGGATGGTGAGGAAATACTGGCGGATGAGGAAGATGCTGCTGGCCGAGATCGCGAGCACCACGACGACACCCAGGTAGTTCGTCGGGTTGTCATTGACCAGGCCCAGGAAGACGAGAACCTGGTAGACCGGCACCAGCCGCATCTGATCGGGGATCATCAGCGTGGCGAGGACCAGGATGAACAGCAGCTCCCGACCGGGGAACCGCAGGCGGGCGAAGGCATAGCCGGCCATGGCGCCCAGCAGGACGTTCGTGACCGTGACGACGGCGGCGATCAGCGCGCTGTTGAAGAAGAGCTGGATGAGACCCGGCGAAAGCCCGTTGAACGCGGCATTCCAACCCTCCAGCGTGATCGGGTCGGGAATGAACGTCAGGCGCACGGCATCGGGAGAGGTCTTGAAGGAGGTGACGACCGTCCACAGGAAGGGCACGAACATCAGCAACGCATAGCCGATGAGCAGGACGTAGGCGAGGATGCGCCGCGTCCGGGCGCTTCGGTCGCCGACGGGCTGGCTCGCCACGGCCGCCGTGCCAGACGCCTGCGGCGCGAGCGAGACCGGCGTCGCTGCCGAAGCGGGCGCGGGTGCAGTCATCGGTGCGTCACCACGATGGCGCCTGGCCGAAGAGTCGGCGCTGGATGAGCGTGGCGGCCATGATCAGGACGAGCAGGATCACGCCCACCGCCGCTGCGTAGCCGAAGTTGAAGTCGCTGATGGCTGCCCGGTACAGGAACAGGACGGGCGTGGTGAGCGCGTTGTTCGGCTCGCCGCCCGAGCCTCCCACGAAGATCGCCTGGTCGAAGAGCTGGAGCGCCCCGATCACCGCCACGGTCGCCACGAAGTAGTGCCCTGGCCGGAGAAGTGGGAACGTGACTCGCCAGAACGTCTGCCAGGCGTTGGCGCCGTCGATCGCGGCCGCCTCGTAGACCTCGTGGCTGATCGACTGCAGGGACGCCAGGTAGAAGAGCATGAACGTCCCGGACGTCGTCCAGGCGTTGAGGATGATGATCGAGTTCATTGCCGTGCGGCTTTCGCCGAGCCAGTTGTAGTTCGATGGGAAGCCGAACAGCGAGAAGATTGGGTTGACGCCCAGCGCCTGGCGCACGCCGTTGAAGAGCCCTTCCGGTCCCATGATGAAGATGAAGAGCGTGGTGATGGCCGCTGAGCTGGCGATCGCGGGGAAGTAGAACGAAGCGCGGAAGAACGTC
>VBGQ01000171.1 GCA_005882055.1 Chloroflexota bacterium | reverse complement strand
GCTGGACGTGCGGACGCTCGAGAGCGGCCAGGAGGCACCGGCGGTCATGGCCTCGCTCCATGCCGAGGGGGCGCAGGTGGTGATCGGCGCCTACGCGAGTGACCTGTCGATCGCGGCCAGCGCCGCGGCCGCGGATGCCGGCCTCGTCTACTGGGAGGCCGGAGCGGTCGCGGACCGTCTCACGGGGCGCGGCCTGCCAATGGTCTTCCGCGTCGGGGCCAGCGGGGCCAACCTGGGCTCCAACTCAGCACGGTTCGCGACCTCGCAGCTCGCCTCGCTGCTGGGCAAGCAGCCGGGCAGTCTGCGGCTGGCGATCGTAGCCGCCAACGACGACTACGCCACGTCCGTGGCCGCTGCGGCGACGCGCGAGGCTGCGGTAGCCGGCGCCCCCATCGTCCTGCACGCCACCTACGACCTGACCCTGCCGCGCTGGCCGCAGCTGATGGCGCGGCTGGCGGCGGCGCGCCCCGACGTCATCATCCTCGCCTCGCACATCCCAGACGGGATCTCCTTCCGGCGAGCGATGCTCGCCGCCCCCCACCGCCGGGTTCCAACCCGGCGCGCTGAACAGCGAGGCACGCGCGAACTACGATCTGCTGGCGCGCGCCTGGACGCGAGCAGGCGGTGCCTCCCCCGTCTCGTCACCGGATGAGGCGGTCGAGTACGGGAAGGATCAGGGTCCGGAGTACGGCATCCATGGACCGATGCTGGCCGGAGCGGGTCCCACCGAGGAAGGCCTCTCCGGATTCTCAGCCGCCTGGGTCCTCTTCCGCGACGTGCTGCCGGCCGCAGCCAATAGCCCAGCCCTGAACGCCGGCACGATCGCGAGCGCGGCCAGGCAGCTCGACATCCCCGCTGGTTCGCTCGCCAACGGCGCGGGCGTTCGATTCTCCACCGACGCGGCGACGCTCGGCCAGAACACCCGCGCGACAGCCGTCATCTGGCAGTGGCAGGCGGTCCGCTCGTATACCTTCGTCTGGCCGGCTTCCTACGCGACCGGCTCGATTGCCATGGTGCCGCTCCCCCGTTGACCGCCCGCGCCGCCCTCGCCGCCCTGCGCTCACCGAGTCCCGCCCTGCGGGCCGCGTGGCTGTGCTCCGGGCTGGCGGCGGCAGCCCTGGCGCGGGCCGCGATCAATGGCAGAGGCGCGACGAGCGCATTCCTGGCCGGCAGTGGCTTTGGTTTCGCGCTCCTCTGGCTTGCGCTGGGTGGCGGATGGCGGCCCACGCTCCCGCGCCCCGGCTCGCTGGTCATCGGCCTACTGGGCGGGATCCTGCTGGTCGGGGTGCCGCTGGTTGCGGGACCGTCGACTCGAGCCCTGACGGCCATGCGCCCGGAGCCGTTCGTCGCTTGGCTGGTCGTGACGATCCTGGTCGTCTGCGGAGAGGAAGTGCTGCTGCGCGGCGCCCTGATCGAGGCCGTCCAGCAGGCGTCAGGTCCGGTCGCCGCGGTGCTTGTCTCGAGCGTGGCCTTCGCGCTGATGCATGTCCCGCTCTACGGCTGGGGCGTGGTGCCGATCGATCTGGCTGCGGGCGCCTGCCTTGCCGGACTGCGCTACCTGACCGGCGGCGTGGCGGCGCCCGCCGTGGCGCACCTGCTGGCGGACCTGGCGACGTGGTGGCTGTGAGGCGCCAGCCGCGGGCCGGCTGGGTTGCCCTGGCGGCCGGCCTGCTCGCGTTGGCGGCCGCCGCTCGGCTCAGTCCCACCTGGCATCCACCCCTCTTCGACGGCATCGTGGTCGAGGATCCGTACAAGTACCTGGAGCCGCCGCCCGGCAAGCCGGGGAACGCAACCTCCGTCTCGGACACCCTCGCGCTGGACCAGGGCGTCTCCCCGCAGCTCTACTCGGGAACGCTCGAGAATCCGCCCCAGGCGCAGATGATCGCGGACCGCGACGCGTTCCAGCTCCCTTCCGGCACCACCTCGATCAAGGCATCGATCGCCCCGATTAAGCCGCCGGCACCGGTCACGGACGGGCGGATCTCCGGCAACGTCTACGAGTTCAAGGTCGCCAACCAGGCAGGCACCGATCTGGCGCTCGTGCCGGGGACCACCATCACCATCGTGCTGCGCGCGCCCAACGGGGTCACCAACGGCACCATCGTGCACTTCAACGGCACGACCTGGGACAAGGTCCCGACCGACAATGGCGGGCTCCCCGACCTGTACGCGACGAATGCCACCCAGCTCGGCGACTACGCGGTGCTGGTGACCGGTGCCCAGACGCCGGAGCCATCCTTCCTCACCCCGGTCCCGCTCTCCTCGCCGTCGCCCACCCCGACGCCCTCCTCCGGCGGAGGACCAACGCCGTGGCTGGTCATCGGTCTGGTGGCCGCGGCCATTCTGGTCGGGGTGCTGTGGCGAACCCTGGGCGATCGCGAGCCCTAGCGCGCCGCCATGCCCGCCCAGACGCCAACCGGGGTCCAGCGCAGGGGCAGGTCGACCAGGATCAGCTCGCTCGGCTGGGTGGCGCGGTAGCGGAACTCCAGCTGGTCGAAGACCCGAGCCGCAGCCCCGCTCTCCACCGCGGCGTCGTCGAACTGCCCGCTTCCCCGGATCAGGTACACGTAGGCGCCGCGCCCCGGTGCGATTGCGTGGGCCACTTCGACGCCTCCGTCCAGCAGGCCAACGTGCACCGACGCGTCCTGGTGGATGAGCACCGGATCCTGCGCCTCCGAGCCGGCAATGCGCAGCAGGCGGTTGGATCTCTCTGCTTCCGAGAAGGTGCGCTGCTGGACCGATGGCTCCAGGTCCGGCGTGTCCGGCAGGATCCAGAACTGCAGGAAGCGCATCGGCTCGGTCGCCGATCCGTTGCGCTCCGAGTGCCACATGCCGGAGCCCAGCGTTGCGCGCTGGATCGAGCCCGGAAGCAGCTGGCCGCCGTTGCCCAACGAGTCGGCGTGCTCGAAGGTGCCTTCCACGACGTAGGTGATGCCCTCGATGTCGCGATGGGGATGCAGCGGCCAGACCGCACCTGGCTCCAGCCGGTCGTCGTTGAAGACGCGCAGCGGCCCAAAGCCCATCTGCTGCGGGTCGCGGTACTGGTCGAATGAGAAATGCCAGCGCGCGTGGAACCAACCGCCCTCCTCGGCGTGGATCTCAGCGTCGCGCCGGAGCTGGACCGTCACGATCCCAACGCTACGCGTAGCATGGTTGCTCACGCAACCAGTAACCCCGCTGCCATGAAGGACCGATGACCACGGTGGACTACAACGACTTCACCCGTCACCTGATGGACGACATCCGCCAGCACGGCGGCCCGACCTCCGGACCGATGGCGGGTCGGCCGCTGATGATCCTGACCACCTCCGGAGCCAAGACCGGGGAGCCGCGGACCGCCGTGGTGACCTACACGCGCGATGGCGATCGATACGTGATCGCCGCCAGCAAGAGCGGTGCGCCAACGAATCCGGCCTGGTACCACAACCTGATCGCCAACCCGACGGTCACCGTCGAGACCGGGGGCGAGACCTTCCAGGCGACCGCGCAGGTCACTGAGGGTGCCGAACGCGAGCGGCTCTGGGCGCAGCACGCCGAGGAGCGACCCGAGTTCCGCGACTATCCGACCAAGACGAGCCGAGTCATTCCCGTCATCGTGCTCGATCGCAGGTCCTGAGGGCCGCGGCGGCGCCAGTACGCGTCGCATTCACACGTCCGTCACACCCCGGTCATAGACTCGCGCCCATGGCCACGGTCCTGCTCGTGGACGACGATCCCAAGATCCGTGAGCTGCTGCGGCTCTACGTCGAGCGCGACGGGCACCGCACGCTGACCGCGGCCGATGGCGAAGGTGCGGTCGCAACTGCGCTTCGCGCGCGACCCGACCTCGTGGTCCTCGATCTCATGCTGCCCGGACTCGATGGCTTCGAAGTGGCGCAGCGCATCCGCGCCGCGAGCGACGTGCCGATCCTGATGCTGACCGCCCGCTCCGGGGACTCAGACAAGGTCGTGGGCCTCGACATCGGTGCGGATGACTACGTGGTCAAGCCCTTCTCGCCGCGCGAGCTGATGGCGCGGATCCGGGCCCTGCTCCGTCGTCGGCGCCTCGAGGCCCAGAGGGATGAGCCGGTGCTGGCGGCCGATGGCCTGCTGGTTGACCCTAACT
>VBGQ01000170.1 GCA_005882055.1 Chloroflexota bacterium | reverse complement strand
TGGCTGTTGTAGCTCATGAAGCTGACCCGATCGCCCGGCTTGATCCCCATCGTGCGCAGCGCGTTCGCGAGCCGGTGCGTGCGCTCGGCGTACAGCCGGTAGGTGAAGCGCTTGTCGCCGTCGACGATGGCTTCGACGTCGCCGAAGAACGCGGCCGCGCGGTCCCGGAACTCCAGGACGCTCAGCGGGACGCGCACGGGCTAGAAGGCGGGCCCGGGCGGCTTTGGCGCGAAGACCGCCACCGCCAGGCCAACGAGCACGAACAGGCCCAGCGCCGACAGTGGCGTCCAAGGACCGATGGGCAGCACCGCGAGCATCGCGAGCACGGCCGCGAGGCCCAGGCCGGTGAAGATCCCGCCGAGCACCGCCCATCCCCAGGAGCCGCGGAGGCCAAGGGCAAGGAGCAGCAGGCCCAGCAGGCCCAGCACCACCGCGATCCAGAACGGGATGGTCGAGACGGGATTTCCGGTCAGCTTCAGCCAGCCGCTGCCGACGCACGCCGCGCCGTCACCGCGAAACTCGCCCGAGACGTAGTAGAGCCCGGAGAACTGGAACGGTGCGTTGGCGCGAACGCTCGTCGTCCCGGTTCCGACCTTGTTGCTCTTGTCGTTCGCGTCCCCGCCGCGCAGCGGAGTCGGGACCATGAAGACATCCACGTGCCATGAGTTGTTCTTGACAGCAGTGGCACCCGAGGTGCCGCGCCAGGTAACGGTGCCGTCCCAATCCACGAGGAACGGGTTGGTCTCGGTGGCGTCGTCCGCCCCGCCGGTCGCCGTTGCGATCGTCTTGCCGTTCGCGTCGGTCGAGGTGAGCGTCAGCGTGCAGGTGGTCAGCGGAAAGGCGCCCACGCTGGCGGGCAGGATCAGTGGAAGGGTGAGGACCAGGAGGGCGAGCCAGAGACGTCGCGGGGCGGGTCGCATGCGGGCAGCCTCCATATTCGCGCCGGCGCGCGCATTCCCGACGCCCCTGGGGCAGCACACCGGTCGGCCTGATCGTACGACCGCCGGCAAGGAAGGCGCTGCCTATACTCGGCGCCAATGACCAGGCCGGAGTCCCTGCTCGAGCGCTATCGGGCCTTCCTCGCGCGGCCGGAAGAGCTCTTCCCGATCACGCTGGGAGAGGGCGGGACGCCGCTATTGAAGGCCAGCCGGCTGGGCGCCGAGCTTGGGCTGGACGAGCTCTACCTCAAGTACGAGGGGACGAGTCCCACCGGCAGCTTCAAGGATCGCGGGATGGTCCTGGCCGTGAACCGCGCGGCAAGCGCCGGAGCGCGGGCGGTCGTGTGCGCTTCCACGGGCAACACGGCCGCCTCGGCGGCCGCCTATGCCGCGGCTGCCGGCCTGCCATGCTTCGTGATCCTTCCGGCTGGGAAGGTGGCCCGCGGGAAGCTGGCCCAGGCGCTCGTCGCGGGAGCACGCCTGGTGATGGTCGACGGCAACTTCGACCAGGCGCTGACGGCCGTGCGCCACCTCGGGGAGGAGCGTGCCGCGGCGGTCGTCAACTCAGTCAACCCCGACCGCCTGGAGGGCCAGCAGACCGCGGCCTGGGAGGTCTGCGACGCCCTGGGCCGGGCCCCGGATGCCCTCGGGCTGCCGGTCGGCAACGCCGGCAACATCACTGCCTATTGGCGCGGCTTCAGCCGCTACGCCGACGAGGGCCTGACCGATTCACGACCTCGGATGCTCGGCTTCCAGGCAGACGGCGCCGCTCCCATCGTGCGCGGCGAGGCCGTGCCCGAGCCGGAGACGGTGGCCACCGCGATCCGCATCGGCAATCCAGCTTCGTGGGCAGGCGCCACCGCGGCCCGCGACGAGTCGGGTGGCTCGATCGAATCGGTCAGCGACGACGAGATCCTGGCCGCACAAAGGGAGATCGCGCAGCTCGAGGGCGTCTTCTGCGAGCCGGCCTCGGCGGCCGGAGTGGCCGGCGTGCGGAAGCTGGCCAGGGAGGGCCGGGTGCATCGGTCCGAGACGGTGGTCTGTGTGCTCACCGGACACGGGCTCAAGGATCCGGACGCCATCGGGGCGGAGGAGGGAACCCTGACTCCGGTTGCGCCCGATGTGGATGCCATCCGGGCGGCAATGGGAATGTGACCGAGGATCGTCGACCCCGCTGCCATTGGGCGTCGGAAAACGATCCGGCCTATCTCGCCTACCACGACGACGAGTGGGGCGTCCCGCTGCGGGAGGAGCGCCAGCTCTTCGAGCTGCTGATCCTGGAGGGCGCGCAGGCGGGGCTCTCGTGGTCGGCGATCCTGCACCGACGAGACGGCTACCGGCGGGCTTTCGCCGGCTTTGATCCGCGACGAGTAGCCGCGTTCGGGCCAGACGACGAGGCGCGCCTGCTGGCCGACACGGGCATCATCCGCAATCGCGCCAAGGTGGCCGCCGCGATCGGCAACGCACGGGTCTGGCTCGCGCTGCGGGAGGCGGGAACTGATCCGGTCGATCACCTGTGGTCGTTCGTCAGTGGCCGGCCGACGCAGAATGCCTGGCCCGAGACAGGCGAGATTCCCTCGCAGACCGATGCGTCGAAGGCGATGTCCGCGGACCTTCGGGCGCGAGGCTTCCGCTTCGTGGGCCCGACGATCTGCTATGCGTTCATGCAATCCGCCGGGCTGGTCAACGACCACGTCGTGACGTGCTTCCGGCACGCCGAGGTCGCCGCGCTGGGCTGAACGCTCGGCCTCCTATACTCGCGCGGCATGCCGAGCCCAGCCCTGCTCTCCAGCGTGGAGGTCCCGGCCAGCTCCGCCAACCTGGGGAGCGGCTTCGACTGCTTCGCTCTCGCGCTCAGCCTCAAGCTGCGCGCGGAGCTCTTCCGCGGCGACGAGCCAGGCATCCTGCTCGAGGCGCACGGCGAGGGCGCGCCGGCCGAGAACGCCGACCCAGAGGAGAACCTCGTCATCCGCGCCTTTCGCGCAGGCCTGCGGACCGCCGGCGGCGCCAGCGTTGGATCCGGCGCATGGCGCATCGAGGTGGCCTCCATGATCCCCGCCGCGCGCGGCCTGGGCAGCAGTGCCGCGGCGATCGTCGCCGGCCTCCTGCTCGGCGCAACGGTCGGGCGCCGCTCACCCGACGCCGATGAGCTGATGGCCCTCGCTACAGATCTGGAGGGCCACGCGGACAACGTGGCGGCGGCCATCTTTGGCGGGATCACCCTCGCGGTAACGAACCGACAGGTTCCGGCGACCGTGCGGCGCTTCCGGGTCCCCGAATCGTGGATCCCGGTGGTCTTCATTACGAAGGCGGAGAGCCGCACCAGCGACATGCGCGGCGTCCTGCCACCCACCGTTCCATTCGCGGATGCCGTTGCGCAGGCGGCCCGCAGCGCGCTGCTCGCGACCGCGGTGGCAACCGGTGACGTGGCGCTCTTGCGGCTCGCCATGGACGACCGGCTGCACCAGCCCTACCGGCTGCCGCGGCTTCCTGACAGCGCCCAGCTGATCGATGTGGCCTATGCCCATGGCGCGGCTGCCGCCTGCCTGTCGGGTGCAGGCCCCAGTGTCCTGGCCCTGTGTGA
>VBGQ01000145.1 GCA_005882055.1 Chloroflexota bacterium | reverse complement strand
GCCGGTCTTGACGATCTGACGCTCGTCCTGGACCAACTGGGCAGGCTGCGCGGACGATCCGGCAACCGGCTTGCCGGCGACATCATTGGCAGCCCGGGATTGGGCTTCTCCGCCGGTGAAGTTGAGTCGGCCATCGGCAGCACTGGGCGCGCCTATCAGGGCGGCGCCTCCGCTACAGGCGACGAGCAGCAGGGTGAGCGCAACCAACGGGACCGATATCGACGCGATGCGTCGGCCGAACCCTGGACGTGACATGAAAAGGTCCTCAACGTCAGCGAAGTTGCGCGTTGGACGCGCTGCGGTTCGCGTGTGTTCCCATACGTGCCTACTGCCGTCGGCTAGCATCGGTTCATGAGCGCTCCGACCGACGCGCATCCGCTCCACGATGAGGCCGCACGCGCCCAGCTGCCCGCGGATGAATTCGATCGGAGCTGGATCCAGCGGCACCTGGCCGAGGAGCGGCGCAAGGCCAGCCTGCTGGGCGAGATCCGCGAGGCGATCTTTGGCGCCCAGGATGGGCTTGTCTCGACGCTCGCGGTCGCGAGCACCGTGGCCGGCGCGTCCGCCGATCGATTCCCGGTGCTCGTGGCGGGGATCGCCTCCGCCCTGGCCGGAATCTTCAGCATGGCGGCCGGGGAGTACATGTCGAGCAAGAGCCAGCGCGAGATCTTCGCCGCCCAGATGGTGGGCGAGCGCGAGGAGGTCGCGGAACGCCCAGGAGAGGCGGAGGCGGAGGTGGCCTTCATGCTCGAGGAGGACGGCTTGCCGAGGGACCGAGCCGCGGGAATGGCCTCCACTCTGGCGAAGCACCCCGACGTCCTGCTCAAGACGATGGTCGAGAAGGAGCTTGGCCTCACCGCGGAACACTCCGAGGGCTCGCCATTGCAGGGCGCGCTGGTGATGGGCGTCTCGTTCGGGGTGGGCTCCCTGATCCCGATCGTCCCCTACCTGTTCCTTCCCGTGCGCTCGGCCATCTTCGGCAGCGTGCTGGCGACGGGGGTAGTGCTCTTCGGGATCGGGGTCCTCAAGTCGCGCTGGACGCGCCGTGACCCGATCCGCTCGGGGCTCGAGATCCTGGCGCTCGGAGCCTTCGCCGGCATCGCCGGCTACCTGTTCGGAGGGGTGCTACCGGGTCTGATCGGCGTTTGACAAGGGAGGGGGTGGCGCATCGACCAATCCTGTTAGGGGCGCGGCCATGAATAGTGGCCTTCCGGCAACTGGTCGTCCGTCGGGCACGGGAGAATTGACAACCGGCCACCAATAGTGGCGAAACGGCCATCCACGGTCGCGAGAAAGCCGTCCCACCGATGCAAGGCCACCATACGTAGCGTCGCGGCGGAGACGGGCGGGGCGAGGCGCGGCGTCACGTGACGGTCAGCCAGCCGACCATGCCGTACTCCTCGTGCCTGGGCAGGTGGCAGATGTACTGCAGCACGCCGGGCTTGTCGAAGGTGATGGTCGTCTCCCGGGTGGTGAGCGCCGGGATCGTGATCTCGGTTGGGCGAGCGTTGTGCACCGGCTCGGTGCCCGTGCGGTGTCGCTGCTGGAGTGCGGCATCCCCCACGATCCATTCGTGATCGATGGGGTCGGTGTTGACCACCACGAAGGTCACCGGCACACCGTGTGGGACGGTGATGCGCGAAGGGTCGTAGTGCGAGTAGTGGATCGTGATCTGGATCCGCATCGGCGACGCGCTGCTGGTGCCGGAGAGGACAGCCACCAGTACCGCAGCACCGAGGAGAGCTATCGCAAGCAATCCAGCGGCGCGTCGCGCGACGGGGCGCATCAGGCGCCCGCCCCCGGGGGCATGCGGCGCGTGGCCATTCGGGCGAGATAGGCGCCGCCCAGGACGGGAATTCCCAGGCCCACCGCCGCCAAGAGCAGGACCCAGCCGATCCAGGAGGCCGGCGGCTGCATCGGTCCAAAGGGAGCCAGACCCGCGTCACGCAGCGACGGCTGTCCACGGCCACTGGCGTCGATCGCCAGATCGAAGCGCAGGTCACTCGCCGCTGCGTCGATCCGGATCTTGCTCAGCCATGCGTTCTGAGGGATCCAGCCCATGCCCTTGTCCGACCGAAGGTCCTTGAGCAGGCTGGCGCTCGCCGGCTCGCTGACTTGCAGGCTGAGGCCGTTGGCGTTCGGGTCCGGCAACAGGGTCGGCTGCCGGTCGTTCAGCAGGTAGACGTCCGCGTCGACCCTCTCGCTGCCGGTCTTGCCGAGAGCGAGGATGCGGAGCGGAACCCACGGATTGGCGGTGGGGATTGTGATGTGGACCGGCGTGCCGTCGCCGATCGACTGCCCTCGGGCGCGGGCGGCGTCGGCGTCGAAGACCGCGGCGAGGAAGATGGGCGAACGATTCGCGTAGAAGTCGAGGACCTCGGGCGCGTCCGGCGGCAGGCGGAAGCCATGGTCCTTGGCCCACGTGCCGACCTCCTTGCCACCGCCCTTGAGGACGGTGATATCGAGGGCGTCAATCCGTACCTGGAGGATGACCTGGGCGCTCGACGCCGCGGCCGCCTCGAGGCGTACACCGGCCTGCGGCACCGGATCCGTCTCGCGGATCAGCCGCTGGAGGGTCCAATCGCCGCCCCGTTCGACCTTGGTCGGGATGCCCGGCAGCGGGACGATGGACCCGAACTGCCCGCCACCACCCGCGAACTGGAAGGCGGTGACGTAGTGCTCGACGCCGTCGTGGTAGGCGGCGAGGGTGGTGGTGCGGAGCAAGTTGACCGCGCCATTGGGACCGATGAGTCCGCCGCAGGCGAACGCCGGCCCGGCGGTGAACAGGAGTGCCACGACGGCTGTCGCGGCGACGGTGCTGAGACGGCGCATCTGCGCGTCCTCCTGAGCGCGACGGCTTGGCTGTGCTGGATGCCGTCGATTGCGCCCAAGACGGGCGAGGAGCCGATGCGGTTCCCGGCGTCAGCCGCGTTGCGGGCGGTTCGCCCCGCGGCTGCGTGCTGACTTGGGTGCGACCGTGCGGTAGCTCTCATCCACCCAGGCGGTCAGCACCTCGAGCGGCATGTCCGCTGGCGCCTGGATTCCTACCCACCCAGCCCGGCCGAGGCCGTAGCCCATCAGCTTGGTGAACGGAAGCGCCAGCGCGTCGTCCTTCGACTCGGGCAGCTTGACGCCGAGCCAGCATCCGCCGTCGGGCGGTTGATCGTCTCCGAAGAAGACGAAAATCTTCTTGCCGATCTTTGCGACCGAGTCGCCCCAGGGGTTGTCCTCCCAGGCATCGGGAAGGCTTAGGGCGAAGGCGCGCACGGCGTCCGAGAGGCTCATGCCCGCATCCACACGGCAAGTCTGCGGCGCGGCGTCAATGCGGTCAGCGGAACATGCGCTGCTGCTTGGCGAGGTCGATCTCCGTGGACCGTTGGCGACCTTCGGGCGCGGCCGCTTCGGCCACCACGGCGTCCACGGGATGGATTCGGCGCGCCACGACGTTGAGCACCTCACCCTCGACCTGCAGCGTTCCGTCGATCACCAGCAATGGGTGCCGGTGCAGCAGGGCGCGGTATGCGGTGTAGACCTGCGGCCGGACGGTGACGTTGATCATTCCCGTCTCGTCCTCGAGCGCGATGAACACGAAGTTCTTGGCGGTCATGGGGTGCTGAATCGAGACGGCGAGACCCGCAAGCCTGATTGCAGACCGATCGCGCCGGCGTCCCGCCTCGCCAATCGGGATCACGCCGCGCGCCGCCACCCGCTCGCGGAAGAGCTCCACCGGGTGCGCCGTGGGCGAGAGGCTCAGCTCCCGGTAGTCCGCGGCGAGGCGCTCAGCGAAGGTCATGGGCGGCAGCGAGGCGCCCAGGGCCCGCTGGGCATCGTCCGTGAGTCCCAGCGCAGGGTGGTCCGGGTCCGCGTCGGCCAGCGTGGTGCGGAGCTGCCAGAGCAGCTCGCGACGGGGGATATCGGTCCAGTCAAACGCGCCAATGGAGATGAGGCGCTCCACGACCTGTTCGCCGAGCCCCGTGCGGGCCACGAAGTCGCGCACGCCGCTGTACGGACCGATGGCTCGCTGCTCGTCGAGCAGCTCGCGGCTCGCCTCGTCGATGCCCTTGACCTGGCGCAGCCCCAGGCGCATGGCGTAGTCGCGACGGGGATCGCCCGAGTCGCCGATGCGCTCCGTGCCGTGCTCCCAGGCCGAGGCGTTTACGTCGACCGGCAGCACCTGCACGCCGTGGCGCCGGGCGTCGCCCACCAGCACCGAGGGGGAGTAGAAGCCCATCGGCTGGTTGTTGAGCAGCCCCGCCAGGTAGTGGACCGGGTAGTGGAGCTTGAGCCAGGCGGTGTCGTAGGTGATCTTGGCGAATGCCGCCGCGTGGGCCCGGGCGAAGCCGAACTCGGTAAAGCCGGAGCAGCGTTTGAAGAGCTCCTCCGCATCCGGTTCGGCGAGGCCCGTGCGCACCGCGCCGCTGACGAAGCGGTCGCGTTCCGCCTGCATCTTCTGGTGGGACCGATGGGAGCCCATTGCCTTGCGGAAGATGTCCGCCTCGAGCGCGGAGTAGCCGCAGACCGCGATGGCGATCTGCATCACCTGCTCCTGGTAGAGGATCACGCCCAAGGTGTCCTCGAGGATCGGCTGCAGGCTGGGATGCAGGTAGGTCACCGGTTCCGCGCCGGCGCGGCGCCGCAGATACGGGTGGACGGCATTCCCCTGGATGGGGCCCGGGCGGATGA
>VBGQ01000144.1 GCA_005882055.1 Chloroflexota bacterium | reverse complement strand
CTGGCTCGACTCGCGGGTGCTGGGCTGCGTGCTGGGAAGCGGTGTCGCGTGCGGGGTGGGCGGATGGGGCGCGTGGGTTGGCTTGGGGCTGGGAACCACGGTCGGGCTCGGCTGCGCGGCGCTGCTTGCGGCCGCGCCACCGGCGGACTTGCCCTTGCCCGCCTGGTTCTCGCCATTGGTCTGGTTGGGTGTCGTCCCGGCAGCGCCTCCGCCCAGGTGGTTCTCCTGGCCATTGTGAAGCCCCGGGTTGAGCCCGGTGGCCGCCGCGGTCGACGCGACGAGGGCACGTTCGAGCCCGGACCGCGCCGAGGCGGGTGCCTTTACCAACAGATCGGTCAGCACCTGCGCATGTTGGGCGAGCTGCGCCAGTTCTCCCGAAGGGACGGTGCCACCGATCCGCTCCAGCGTTTCGACCGCCGCTTGCACCTCCTGCTCGCCCAGAGCCGCTCGCGCCCACTCGCCGGAGGCCGCCAGCAGCTCGACTTCGGAGAGCCGCTCCTCGAGAGCCATGGCGGCCAGCATCGGTCGGACGGAGGGCGGTGAGATTTCCATCCGAAGCTCCTCGACCTGGCGCTTCACCGCAAAGAGCGGGTCGCCGGGAAGGGCACTCGAAGAGCTGGCCGCGACGGCCGTCACCGAGATCGCCAGGCCGAGCGACGCGTACAGGACGGCGCGGCTCAGGGCACCCATGCTCGCGCGCGGGGATGCCTCGAGCACGAGACCCTCGCGCACGGCGACGAACTGGTTGACGACCCGCCCTCTGAGCCGCCATCGGTAGGTGGGCTCTGGCCGCAGGCGGCCAGACGTCCGGGTGATCATCCGCGCGATCGGGTCGTCCGGCTTGACGGCCTGCTCGGTGCGCCCGAACAGGCGGCTGACGAGCCTCTGGGGTGCGTCGATCAGGCTCATTCCGCATCCTCGTTGAGGTGGCGGCGGAGGGCGCCGATCGCCCGGAACGTCAGGCCCCGGATGGTCCCAGCGCGGCGACCCATCACCTGGGCAGCCTCCTCGGCTGAGAGCCCGGCCACGAAGCGCAGGACGATCGCCTCCTGCTGGTCGGGCGTGAGGTTGGCGATGGCCCGGCGGAGCTCGCGGATCTGCTCGCCGCGCAGGCTGATCGCCTCCACCTCCTCACCATGGGGAACTTCGTGGACCGGATCGAGCTGCTCGGTCGGCCGCTCGCGACGGACGTGATCGATCACCGCGTTGCGCGCGATGCGGAAGACCCAGGCGGCAAATGGGCTGCGGCCAGACCGATAGCGCGGCAACCCGGCCACGATCCGCTCGAAGACGACCTGGGTCAGGTCCTCGGCGTCCTCCCGTCGATGGACGCGGACCGCGATGTACCGATAGATCGGGGCCAGGAGCTCGTCGTAGAGGTGGCCCAGCGCCGCCACGTCGCCGGCTGCGGCCGCACGCCCGAGCTGGTCGATGCCCGATGTGGCGCCATCTGCCAGCTCCACCGCCTGCGCGGCGGATGGCCGTCGCTGCGCATCGGCGGCCGGGGCATTGAGGACGATTTCCAGGGGTCGCTCGCGCATCGGCGGGTCGGGCACCTCGGGCACGCGGGGCAGGACGCTTACGGGCTCGAACCCTAGCATTCCCGGCTGGCCGCGAACACCCCGGCGTTGCCGCGCCGCACCGGCGCGATCAGATGATGGCTAGCTCTCGCCCAACGGTCTCGAACGCCAAGAGGCAGGTCTCCAGCTCCTCGCGCGAGTGCTCGGCGGTGACGATGGTTCGTACCCGGCTTCGGTCGTCGGGAACCGTCGGAAAGCCGATTCCCTGGGCGAAGACTCCCTCCTCGAACAACCGGTCGGAGAGCTTCATGGCGAGCGCCCCCTTGCCCACGATGACCGGCGTGATCGGCGTCTCCGAGTGGCCCGTGTCGAATCCCAGGCGCTCCAGGCCGGCCTTGAAGAAGCGGGCATTGGTCCAGAGTCGCTCGATCAGCTCCGGCTCCGACTCGAGCACCTCGATCGCCGCCAGGCAGGCCGCCGCGACGGCCGGGGGCGCGGAGGTAGAAAACAGGAACGGACGAGCCCTGTGCTCGAGGATGGTGCGCAGGTTCGCGGATCCGGCGACGTAGCCGCCCAGCACGCCGATCGCCTTGGACAGGGTCCCGACCTGGACGTGGACCCGGCCGTGAAGCCCAAAGTGGTCGATTGAGCCACGCCCGTTGCGCCCCAGGACTCCGGAGGCATGCGCGTCGTCCACGTAGACGATGGCGTCGGCCTCCTCGGCGGCCTCGACGATCTCGGGCAGCCGGGCAATGTCGCCATCCATGCTGAAGACGCCATCGGTCAGCACCAGCACCGTCCGGTCCGCACCGCCGGGCGCCTGGCGAGCCTCGCGCAGCGCCGTTCGGAGCGCGTCGATATCGCCATGCGGAAAGACCTTGCGCTCCGCCTTGGTGAGGCGAATGCCATCGATGATGCTGGCGTGGTTCAGCGCGTCACTGACGATCGCCGCTCCCTCAGGCGCCAGGATGGGGATGACCCCCGTATTGCAGGTGAAGCCGGACTGGAAGGTCAGCACCGCCTCGACGTGCTTGAAGGTCGCCAGGCGCGCCTCCAGCTCCTCGTGGAGGCTCATGGTCCCGGCGATGGTTCGGACCGCGCCGGATCCGGCTCCATATCGCTCGACAGCCTCGATCGCCGCCTGGCGCAGCCTGGGATGCGTGTTGAGGCCCAGGTAGTTGTTCGAGGAGAGCGTGATCACCTCGCGACCGTCGATCACGCATCGGCTGCGCTGCTCGCTCTGCACGACACGCAGCCGCCGATACAGGCCTTTGGCCTTCAGCTCATCGATCTCGCCCTCCAGGAAGGCGAGCGGGTCGCGAGAGCGGGCTGTGGTCGCGCCCGCGGGCGCGGAGACGGCATCGGTCATGGGATGAGCACCACCTTTCCAGCGTGACGGGAGGCGATCAGCTCGAAGCCTCGCTCCCAGTCGGCGAGATCGAAGCGATGGGTGAGGATCGGGGTCGGATCGAAACGGCCAGAACGCAACAGGGCCTGCGTTCGTTCCCAGGAGTCGTAGATGCGACGGCCATAAATGCCGTAGAGCCGGATGCCGCGCTGAATGACCATGTCGGACAGGTCGACGGAGACCGGCTCTGGGAAGATGCCGAGCAGGCTGATGCGTCCGCCGCGGGTGACGAACTCGAGGGCCTGGGTCAGGGCCGGCCCGGCGCCGCTCATCTCCAGGACCGCATCAACCCCATCCCCGCCAGTGGCATCCAGCACGCTGCGAACCGTATCGGGGTTCCTCGCGTCCAGCGCGAGGTCGGCGCCCATCTCGCGCGCCAGTTGCAGGCGGTACGGCTCCGTGTCGGTCGCGACCACAAGCGATGCGCCCGCGGCGCGGGCGATGCCAACCGAGCAGAGACCGATGGGACCGCAGCCGGTGATCGCCACGCTCCTGCCTTCGATCGGCTCGACGAAAGCGGCGTGCACGGCGTTGCCCATCGGCTCCTGGAGCGCCACGATCGCCGGATCCAGCCCGTTGTGCATGTTGCCGGCACGGCACTGCGCGCAGGTCCAGTCGACGATGTGGCTCTCGACGCCGACCAGGTCCCCCTCCTTGACGCGCGTCACTCCGCTCCCGGTCGCCGCAACGACGCCTGCCAGCTCGTGGCCGAGCACGACCGGTGGTTTGACGATCTCGCTCGCCCAGGTGTCCCAGGAGTACAGGTGGTAATCGGTCCCGCAGATGGAGGCCGCCACCATCTTGAGCAGTACCTCTCCCGGGCCCGGTGTAGGCACCTGGCGCTCGATCAGCTCGGCCCCCGGTTCGGGCCGCGTCTTGGCCAGGGCGCGCATGGTGCGAGCGCCCACGGTGGTCGTCATGAGGCCGCCCGATTATCCATCAGTCCTCGCTGAAGTAGGCCCGCGCCGAGCGCCGCAGCAGCAGGCCCACCAGCAGGCCGCTGATCACCAGGCCGATCGGGATGAAGAGCACGTACCACCCGCTTGCCGCCTCCCGCGAGAAGCCGAGCAGCGCAGGTGGCAGGCCGGCAAGGATGGGCACCGGCAGGATGGAGATGAGGAGGGCCATCCGCCACGCGACGCGCTTGCGCTGCAGCGCGACGGTGATCCCGAAGATCACTAGCGCGAGCTCGGCCATCATGAAGATGCCGAGGACCGAAAAGGGCGCGCGGGGAGAGAAGTCGACGAAGTCGATGATGCGCGGCAGCAGCAGCCCGGTGATCGCCAGGAGCAGGAAGGCCCAACCGAACCAGAGCAGGACGCCGAGCGGCGTCCGCTCCGCTTCCTCCTGGGAGGGATCCTCGCCACTCACGCGGGCATCGTAGCGACCGGGCGCGGGCTCGGAGGCATGGCACTCCGGCGGGAGCGCCATCGCGCCGTCTAGCATGGCGATCCAGGTGGCCAGGACCGATCCCCCGGCGTGGGTCACGGACGCCATCGTCTACCAGATCTTCCCGGACCGTTTCGCGCGCAGCCCGCGCGTCCACAAGCCGGGGCGCCTCGAGGACTGGGACGCTCCTCCGACGCGGCACGGCTTCAAGGGCGGGGACCTGCTGGGGATCGTCGAGCACCTCGACCACCTGGTCGGCCTGGGGGTCAACACGCTGAGCCTGAACCCGATCTTCGCGTCCGCCGCGAACCACCGGTACCACACCTACGACTACCGCCAGGTTGATCCCCTGCTCGGGGGCGAGCCGGCCTTCCGCGAGCTCCTCGACACGGCGCATCAACGGGGTCTGCGCGTGATCCTCGACGGCGTCTTCAACCACGCCGGCCGCGGGTTCTGGCCGTTCCATCACGTGCTGGAGAACGGCGCCGCCTCGCCGTACCTCGACTGGTTCGTCGTCAACCCGGAGTGGCTCTCGAGCGGGCGCCCGCTGCGCGCCTACCCCGAGTCGCAGGGCTCCGCGGCGCCACGCAGACGGGAATCGCTGTCCGCGTTCGGCTACCGAGCATGGTGGGACCTGCCGGCGCTCCCCAAGCTCAACACCGACAACCCGGAGGTGCGCGAGTTCCTCCTCACGGTCGCGGAAGACTGGACCCGCTTTGGAGCCGATGGCTGGCGGCTCGACGTGGCCACCGAGATCGAAACACCGGGCTTCTGGCAGGCGTTTCGCGACCGGGTGCACGCGGTGAACGAGGACGCCTATATCGTCGCGGAGGTCTGGGACGAGCGACCGGACCTCCTCGACGGGAGCAGCTACGACGGGCTGATGAACTACCCGCTGCTGACCGCTCTGGTGGGGTTCGCGGCCGGACCCCACCTGGACGCCCGAATCGCCGGGCAGCACAGCTGGCTGCGCGGCAAGCTGGTCGCGCTGGATGGACCCACCTTCGCCGCTCGCCTCGATCACGTGCTGGCGGCCTATCCATCGCCTGCCCGGGCGGCCATGCTGAACCTCCTGGGCAGCCACGACACCCCGCGCCTGCGGACCATGGGCGGCGGAGACCGGGACACGGTCCGCCTCGCCCTTCTGGCTCAGATGACCATTCCCGGCGTGCCGTGCATTTACTACGGGGATGAGATCGGCCTCGAGGGCGAGATGGATCCGGGCTCACGCGGCGCTTTCCCCTGGGACACCGGCGCGTGGGAGCAGGAGATCCTGGCCCTGACCAGGGATCTCGTGGCGTTTCGGCGCGCCTCCCCCGTACTGCGAAGAGGCGCCCTCCGCCTCCTCGGCGCCGCCGGCCCGGCAGTCGCCTACCTGCGCAGCTGGGCCGATGGGGTGAAGGACGACGGAGGCGGTCCGCAAGCGGTGCTCGTGGCGCTGAACAACGGAGAATCACCCGCGTCGCTCGGCCTGCGGGCCCCCGACCTGGCGGGAACGACCTGGAGCAGCGCGGCCCTCCCGGGCATGCCCCAGCCA
>VBGQ01000143.1 GCA_005882055.1 Chloroflexota bacterium | reverse complement strand
AGCACGTGGAGGTTGTCGGGATTGACCAGGCCATGTTCCGGAGACCGATCGAAGAGGTAGTCGGGGTGTGCCGCCAGGAACTGGTCGATGGGCGCGGACGAGCAGATGAGCGCCGCGAAGCTGGTGCTCGACCGGCGCCCCGCACGACCAAGCTGCTGCCAGGTCGAGGCGATGGTGCCCGGATAGCCGACGCTGATGGCCGCGTCGAGTCCTCCGATGTCGATCCCCAGCTCGAGCGCGTTGGTGGCGACCACGCCCCGGACCCGACCGTCGCGCAACCCCGCCTCGATCTGCTTGCGCTCGTTGGGCAGGTACCCTCCGCGGTAGCCGCGGATGATGGGCGGGCGACCCGGGTGGCTGTCGAAGGTCTCGTGCAGGTAGCTGGTGAGCACCTCTACCGCGGTCCGCGAGCGCGCGAAGGCGATGGTCTGCACGCCTCCGGCGATCAACGTCTCCGCGATCCGCTGACCGGTGAGCACTGCTGAGGCCCGCACGCCGAGCTGCTCGTTGGCGACAGGGGGATTGACCACCAGGACGTGCTTGCGGCCGCGCGGCGCGCCGTTGTCGTCTACCAGCTCTACGGGGGCTTCGAGGACCCGCTCCGCCAGCTCGCGGGGGTTGGCGATGGTGGCGCTTGCGCAGATGAAGATCGGGTCCGAGCCGTAATGCCGGCAGATCCGGCGAAGGCGCCGGATCACGTTGGCGACATGGCTCCCGAACAACCCGCGATAGGTGTGGAGCTCGTCGAGGACCACGAAGTGCAGGTTCTCGAAGAGCTTGAACCACTTGGTGTGGTGCGGAAGGATCGCGGAGTGAAGCATGTCCGGGTTGGTGATCACCACCTGCCCGGCGCTGCGCACGACGCTTCGCACGTTCGGCGGTGTGTCGCCGTCGTAGGTGTGCGTCTTGAGACCGATGCCGGCCGCCTCGGCAAGTCCCCGCAGCTCCACAAGCTGGTCGGACGCGAGGGCCTTGGTTGGGAAGATGTAGAGGGCGCGCGCCGTGTCATCGTGGGCGGCGGAGAGCGCGTGCGCCTGGTGCGTGTAGAGCGCCTCGACCCCGCGTTGGCGCAGCCCGGCCCTGATGCGCGGATCGATTCCCTCCGGCCAGGGCGCGTGGCGTGGAGGCTGTGCCTCGAGCACCCGATGCGCCGTGACCAGCGGCTGCAATGCTGGATCGGCGAGCAGGTGCTCGATCGCCATCTCGGGGCTGGTGGGACGATCCGTCAGCATGTCGCCTTGCGCTCCGAAACAGAACAAACGTTCGACATGCTACCAGAGCCGGTTGGGCGGGATTTCTTGACGCTGTGGAAAACCCACCCCTAGACTGCCGGCCAGATGACGAGCCTGAGTTCGCCGGTAGGGTCGCGCGCGCCGCGCGGAACGGGCCCGCGCCTGCGCATGCCGGCTACTCGCTCGGGACTCACGTGGCTGGCGGTACTGCTGGTAGTGGGCGCCCTGTTGGCGATCCAGGTTGGGCGACAGGTCTACGCCAACTACTCGATCACCCAGCAGGCACAGGCCCTGCGCGAGCAGATCAGCGACATCAAGGCTCGCAACGAGGCGCTGCGGCAACAGCTCGACTATCTGCGCAGCGACGCCTTCGTCAGCGCGGAGGCCCGTCGCCTCGCGAACCTGGGCCATGCAGGAGATCGGCTCCTGATCATCCCGCCGGGATCGGAGGCACGCTTGCCGGCCGTCCTGGTCCCGAAGGCGGCGCCCGAGAAGCCGCTGCTCGACCAATGGATCACCCTGTTCCTCGGCGGCTGATGCTCGTTCGTCCATCCGCCAAGGGATAGCCGCCAATCGCGACAGCTCTGGTGTCGCGCGACCTGCGGGGGGAGCCGCTAGCGGACCCGATATGCCGGCACGCGCTCTGCACTACGCGACTGAGCGTCCAACCCATCGGGTCATTGAGCGAGGGGAGCAGATCCATGCCTGCAGGTTCGAGCAAGAAGCGGGAGCGCCAGTACGAGCACATCAAGGACTCGTACGAGGACCGCGGCGTCTCAAAGGGCGAGGCGGAGGAGCGGGCCGCTCGCACCGTCAACAAGCAGCGGCGCGAGTCCGGCGAGACGAAGAAGAAGCGCTGAGGGTCGCGCTACTCGCGCGGCAGGTCGCTGGGCGGCTCTTCGATGCCCGGAGCCCGATAACCCGGCTCCGGGTCCTGCGGGTAGTCCGCGGGCGGCAGGTCGGGGGTTGGCCCGTCCGGTGGAATCTCGACGCCGGGCTCGCGCTGTGGCGGGATCTCCGGCTCGGGCGGTTGCTGCGGAATGGTCATGGTCAGGCCTCCTGACCGGGAGTCCTGCACGCCCCGTGCCGTCTCCCTCGCAGGGCGCGCCACGCGAGCTGGCCTAGGGCTGATCCACCGGATCGGCGACACCGGGGATCCCGCCGGGTACGGGTAGCACGACGGCATCGGCCGCGGAATCGTCGGTAATCGGATCGGAGCTCGCACCCTCGCGCCGCGCGAGGACGATGAACGGGATCGCGAGGGCCTCGATGGCGGCAGCGATCACGAACGACGTGCCATAGCCGTACACGTCGGCGGCGCGTCCGAGACCCGGCTGGGTGACGACCCCTCCCGCAGATCCCATCAGTGAGTCGAACGAGAGGACCGTCGCCCGTTGGTCAGATGGGATCAGCCCGTTCATGAACGCCTGGCGCATCGGTCCGGCGATGGCGAACACCAATGCCCAGCCGGTGAGCATGGCCAGCGCCAGCCAGAAGCTGCCGATCAGGCCGATGAGGGCCAGCGCCAGCACGTTGATCACTCCGCCCAGGATCAGCACGTCGGTCCTGCGGTGGAAGAAGCGGCGCACGCGGGAGACGAGCAGGCCGCCCACGATCCCCGCCCCGGCGACGATGGCTGCGGCCAGGCCTGCGATCCCATACGCGTGCGGATCGTGGAAGAGCTCGAGCAGGTACGGCTGCGCGGCGTAGAAGACATAGATGCCGACCCCTGCGCTGAACGGCGCGGCGAGCATCAGCCAGCGAACCGGGCGATTCCGGAATCCACCATCGATCGAGCCGCGCATCACGTTGCGCACCGCGGCGAGAGGACGGACGTCCCGTTGCGGCGTGAAGCCCAGGTCACGCATATAGCGAAGCGCGACGATCAGCGTCACGCCCAGCAGCGCGGCTCGCATGAGATATGGCACGCCCAGGTTGGTGAGCTGCGCAACGAACCCGCCGGCCACCGAACCGACGAGCATCGCCGCCCCGGCGACCGTCTGCGCCCGCCCAAAGACGTGCTCGAGGTGGCCCTGGAATCCGGTGGCCTTCAAGGCGTCGACCAGCCAGGCCTCCGTCGCCCCGGAGAAGAAGGTGAAGCCAAGGCCGAGCAGGATCGAGGCGATCGCCCACCCCCAGAGGGGAGCCCGCAGCTGCCACATCACCAGGTACAGGAGCGTCGACGCCAGGAGGGTTCCGGCACCCAGCACGTAGGAGAACTGGCGGCCGCGCGTGTCCGCCACGACCCCAGTGGGGACCTCGAAGATCACCTGGCCAACAGTGAAGAACGCATTTGCGGCAAACGCCTCGGCGTTGTTGAGCCCCGCGTCGAGGAGGAAGAGCGTGTTGATGCCCCAGATGAAGGAGGCGGCCAACGTGGTGAGCAGGGTCAGCGCGAGGTAGGTCCGCTCGACGCGTCGCGCCGGATCGTCGGGGGTCATGTCCACCGCATCATGGCGGTCCTTCCCGACGCATGCCTGTCAGGATGCCCCCGCCGGAGCCTCCTCGCGAAGGGCGATAACGATTGCGTCCTGGACGGCGTGGACCCCCAGCTTGCGCAGGATGTGCTGGACGTGGGTTCGTACCGTCTCGGTGCTGATCTCCAGCGTTTGGGCGATCTCAGCGCGCGTCTGGCCGGCCGTGAGGCAGGAGAGGACCTGCATTTCGCGGCTCGAGAGCCGGCCGCTCATGCGCGGCGGCTCGTGCGCCGTGTCGCGAATCGACGCGGTGATCCGCGCCAGCACCGCCGCGGTCGGCAGGGGCGGATTGCCAGCGACCATGCGCGCCACGATCGAACGCAGCTCGTCCACTCCCTGGCTGCGTGGCAGCCACGCGTCGGCGCCCCGCTGGACGAGCGTCACGCCCTCCTCCAGCTGGTCGGAATCGGCGGCCGCCACGATCCTGCTCCGAGGCCATCGACGTCGGCTCGCAGCGGTGGCGGCGGCCGTGGAACCATCGGCTCGGCTGCCCAAGACGACGACCAGTTCCGGCTCCCTGGCGTGTCGGCCCGCTTTCGTCGGCTGGGTCGATCCCACCACGATCCGAACCCCGTCTTCTTGACCGATGGCCAGCGCGACTGCTTCCCCCACGACCTGGCGGTTGGCCAGGACGGCTACGCGAAGCTCAGAGTGGCGGCGAGGCACGGGCACCTTTGGGCTGGGATGACTCCTCGGTGAAGTATGCCTTGTAGCGCGGGCCACTGTATCTAGGAATCCGCGGTTCACTCACGGTTGACCTCAGGACATGCCTGCGTACTCGAACCCATTCGAAGGTACCGAGCGGGATACACCGGAGAGCGAGTGTCCGCCGCATGACCGCGCGGTCAACCTGCGAGCGTGGCAGATCGCAACCGCCCAACGGAACGCCGTGCGCGCCGCGCTCACCCGCCGCTGCTGGTGGTGGCCTGCGGTGCCTGCCTCGGGCTGGCGA
>VBGQ01000142.1 GCA_005882055.1 Chloroflexota bacterium | reverse complement strand
GTCAACGTCATGGACCCGATCTACACCGGCGGCTGGATCAAGGACTACATGGAGCATCGGTTTCCCTTGGTCCCGGGGATCGACGTATCCGGAGTAGTGGAGGCCATCGGTCCTGGCGTCACTGCCTTCAAGGTGGGCGACGAGGTCTTTGGGGTCTCGAGCAAGCCCTTCGTGGGGGGCGGCACGTTCGCAGAGTTCGCCACGGTCCCGGTCTCCGGCCTGGCCCGCAAGCCGGCCAATCTGTCGCACGCGGAGGCTGCTGCTCTACCGCACGTCGCGCTGACTGCGGTCGCGGCGATCGACGCCGCAGACCCCCAAGGCGGGCAGGTGATCCTCCTGGTGGGTGCCGCCGGTGGCGTTGGGAGCATCGTCAGCCAGCTGGCATCGGCGCGCGGGGCCAAGGTCGTTGCGGTCACCAGCGAGGCGAGCGCGGAACACGCCCGAGCGCTCGGCGCGGCCGAGACGGTCGACTACGCGAAGGACGCGGTCGCCGAGCTGAAGAAACGATATCCGGATGGGGTCGACGCGCTGATCGACCTGCACAGCGACGCCGAAGCCTTCGCTGGATATGCGGAGCTCGTGCGAAAGGGTGGGGTCGCGGTCTCGCCACGCGGTCCGGCGGGCGCGGCGGCACCGAGCATCGAGGAGCGCGGCGCCAGGTTCGCGGCTGCCAATCGCGCGGCACCAGAGCGTCTGGGCGAGGTCGCTGACGCCGTGTCCGCTGGCCGCCTGCGCGTGCCGCCGATCAAGACCTTCTCGCTCGAGGAGGCTCCCGCTGCCATCAGCGAGATGGCCAACGGTCACGTGCGCGGCAAGCTGGTGATCGCGGTCCGCTAGGCCGCCGTCTGCGGCGCGAGCGCGTAGAGCTGCCAGTCGCCGGGAACGCCCTTCAGCGCGTGGCGACCCCGGTCGGCCGTCTCGAAATCGGTGCCGGCCAGGGCGTCTCGTAGCGCGCTTGAGAGCAGGATCTCGCCTGCTCCGGCGGCCGCCATGATCCGCGCCGCGGCGTGGACCTCAATCCCACTCACCTTCTCGCCGCGCATCTCACATTCACCCAGGTGGACACCGGTCCGCACCTGTAGCCCAACGGCCGTCACGGCAGACCGGATCGCCACGGCACAGCCAACGCCCGGGGTTGGCCGGTCGAAGGTTGCGAAGAACGCGTCGCCTGCGGTATCGACTTCGTGGCCGCCGTATCGGGTCAGCTCCTGCCGGACCGCGCTGCGATAGCGACCGAGCAGCGCCCGCCACCGCTGGTCACCGAGCTCCACGATGCGTTCGGTCGACCCCACGATGTCCGTGAAGAGCAGCGTGAGTAAGGCCCGTCCAGGGAGGAATCGGTCAACCACCGGTCGCACCCGGCGACGCAGGTTGCCGTACTGGGTACCCACCGCGAGCCCTACGAACCCGGCCAGGATCGGCGACTGGCCGCCGGTCCACGGCTCGAGCAAGCGCTGCAGACCGACGTTGGCGGCGCCAAAGACCGCCAGCAGCGCCAGGGTGACGGCGCCGTAGAGAACGGTCCTGTTGATGATCGTGTCGATCTCGTAGAGCCGGTACCGCAGGACCGCAATCCCTACTGAGACTGGCACGGCGATGAGGCCCACGAACAGCGGCAGGTAGACCACGTCCAGGTCGCCGAACAGGGCAGAGGCAACGAACGTAAAGACGATGGCCAGTGCCATGGCCGAAACCGAGGCCACGAGCCAACGAACCTGCTGACGTTCTTGACCCTGTGCTCCGCGGCTGCGGAGGACCATCGATCCGGCTCCGACCAGGAGCGCCGCCAGCAGGAAGATCACGCCGGCCGGGGCGATGGTCGAGAGCCATGAGAACAGCGGCTCTGGAATGACCATCCCTGCGGGGTTGGCGATGTCGATTGAGCCTCCGCCATCCGCGGTGCCAACCGAAGTCCTCTTCGAGAGGCTCACCATCGCAATACCGAGCCACGCCGCCGCGATCGTCGCCACACCGGCCCCCCGCCATTGGCCTCTCGGCATATGACCTGACGGGAACAGGACCGTTACGACCACGAACAGGCCAAACGCGCCCAACCAGCTCCAGCCCTTCACCCAGACAATCGCCATGACGAGCGGCGCGGCCGTCCCGCTTCGCAGGGAATCGGCCGTCGCCGGGGCGGACTGGAAGCCGAACAGCAGCCCCCATCCGATGCCCATCAGCAACCAGCCAATGAGGTTGCGCGGCCGGCGGATGGCCAGCAGGGCGCCCACGAGCGCATACGGAAGGTAGACGAGCAGGGCGATGATCTGCGAGAGGGCCGTAGGCAGGCCCACAAGCACGATCGCAACGACCAGCGCAGCAACAAGGCGCGGCGCGGGCCGGTCAGGCTTGAGCGGTGGTGGCGCGAAGTTCATCGCGGGCGTACTTCTGGGCGAGGTCGGTTGGTAATGCGAGGATGGTATTCACCATGCGCCAATTCGCCCCTCTCCTGGTCGTGCCCCTGGCGGTCGCGTTGATGGCCATTGGCTACGAGCAGTACTCCGTGACCGAGTATCTCTTCGGAGACCCGTTCCGCCCGCGAGGGTCGCTTGGACTTGCCTTGATGGTGACCGGGCTGGCGATTGGATACTGGAGCGGGATCGCGCTGGTCCAACCGTCGTGGTTCGCCAGGCTGGGGGCTCGGCTCCGAGCCTCCTGGCGCTCGCCTCGACGATTGTTCATCTCCGGAGCCGTGCTCAGCGGGATCGGGCTCGGGATGTTCTCCGTCACTGACCAGGCAGGCGGTGCGATGGTGTACCACCCCTACGATTTCCTTGGGCTCGAGATCGTCGCCGTGGCCTTGGGTTTCTACGTCGCGTGG
>VBGQ01000095.1 GCA_005882055.1 Chloroflexota bacterium | reverse complement strand
CCAGGGTCAGGATCGCCGCCGCGATCGCTCCCGGAGTCACGACCAGCGCACGTGCGCGCCGAGCGCGCATCGGATGCGGGGGTGCAGCGACCGCGGGTGCGGCGGTGCCATCGGTCTCCAGCCGATAGAGATCGGTCAGGTATTCGGGGTCGAGACCCAGGTAGTGGGCGTAGTTGCGCAGAAACCCCTTGGTGTAGACCGCCCCCGGCAGATCGCGGTACTCGCCTCGCTCCAGCGCGGAGAGGTAGCGGGTCCGGATCTTCGTGTCGCGCTCCACCCGCGCCAGGTCGACCCCTTTCGACTCGCGCGCAGCGCGCAGCACCTCACCGAGCTTGTGGAGCTCCTCGGTCACCGATCTTCCTCATCGGGCTCCATCTCAGCACCCCAGCCGTCGCTGGTGACCATCACCTCGCGGAAGCGACTCCCGTCGGCTGGACCAACGATGCCGCGGTCCTCCATCTGGTCCAACATGCGGGCCGCCCGGGCGTAGCCGATCCGCAGCCGGCGCTGCAGCAGCGACGCGGAGGCCTTGTCGTTGCGGCGCACGACCTCGATCGCCTGGCGGAGCAGTGGATCGGCGCTGGCCTCTTCGTCGTCCTCGCCGGGTTGTCCCCCACCCCGACCGTCGCGCCGCGCGGCGGTGATCTCCGGACGGTAGTGCGGCCCGCCCTGTGCGCGCCAGTGGCGCGCAAGTCCTTCGATCTCCCCATCGGTGACGAGCACGCCCTGCAGGCGCACCGCTCGAGGCGCATCGATGGGCTGGTAGAGCATGTCGCCCCGTCCCAGGAGATCCTCCGCGCCCGTCGTATCCAGGATGGTGCGCGAGTCGATCCCTGAGGTCATGGCGAAGGCGATCCGGCTGGGGATGTTCGCCTTGATGAGGCCGGTGATGACCTGGACCGATGGGCGCTGCGTCGCGACCACCAGGTGAATCCCGGTGGCGCGTGCCAGCTGCGCGATGCGCGTGACGGTCGCCTCGACCTCGTAGGCGCTGACCATCATCAGGTCGGCCAGCTCATCGATGACCACCACGATGTACGGCATTCGCGGTTCGCCCGCCCGCAGCTGGGCGTTGTAGCCGGCGATGTTGCGGACCCCGCGCTGCGCGAACTCGTGGTATCGGCTCTCCATCGCGCCAACCGTCCACTTGAGCGCGTTGACAGCCTTGTCGGTATCGACGATCACCTCGCTGAGCAGGTGCGGCAGCCCCTTGTACTGCGCCATCTCGACCCGCTTTGGATCGATCAGCAGCAGCTTCACCTCGGTCGGATCGGCGCGCATCAGCAGCGAGCAGATGATTGCGTTGACGCACACGCTCTTGCCGGACCCGGTGGCCCCCGCGATCAGGACGTGCGGCATCCTGGACAGGTCGGCGCTGAACGGCTGGCCGGCAACGTCCTGGCCCAGGGCGAAGGCCAGCTTCGACTGGGCTCCGAGGTCGTCGAAGTTCCGTGAGGCAAGCACTTCCTTGAGCGTCACCAGGTCGAAGGCGCTGTTGGGAATCTCGATGCCCACGAACGGCTCGCCCGGAATAGGCGCCTCGATGCGGATCGAGCGCGCGGAGAGGGCAAGCGCCAGGTTGTCGGCCAGGCCCTCGATGCGTGAGAGCTTGATCCCCGGCTCGACGTCGAGGGCGTACTGGGTGACGACCGGCCCCTCTTGGATGCGTGCCACCTTGATCCCGAGCTCCCAGCTGCGCACGATGCGCTCCAGCGCCGCGTCGTTGACCTCCTCGGCGACGGGCACCACCCCGATGGACGCATCGGGCGCTCCCTCCCCCTCCCCCTCGCCGTCTCCCTCGATCGCCAGCTCCGGCGTTGCCACCGCGGTAGCCATCGATGCCTCGGGGACCGGCATGGCGATCGGTTGCGCTGGTGCGCGACGGCCATCGCCCGGCTCGGCGCGCTGGCGGCGAACGATGACCGGTGGCTCGTCGTCGTCGGACCCACCGACCAGGGCCTCGCGCATCCGCGTCAGCAGGCCGGGATGGGCCAGGTCCGAGCTCGGATTGGTCTCGAGGCGGCCGGGACCGACCGGTGCGCGCCGCGCCGCCTCCGCGCTCGCCCGCGTCTCGCGCTCGTCGCGATCGTCTCGCTGCTGGAGATAGGCGGCGACCAGGTCGCCGACCGTCATGTTGAAGTAGAGCAGCAGCCCAACCACGAGCAGGAGCGAGAGAACGACCCAGGCGCCCGCCCCGCCGATGGCGCCGGCCAACACGGCGCTCACCCCATAGCCGATCACTCCCCCACCCTCGTGGCGCCGCACCGTCGCCATGCCACCACCTGCGGCGAGATGGAACGCGCCAAGCAGGGCGAGCGCCACCAGCGCGGCGCCGGTGGCCGCCATCCAGCGCTCGGCCGGCATGGTTCGCATCCAGAGCATCAGCGCGAAGCCGGCCAGCAGCGGAGGCGCGAAGGCGATCCCCCACCCCAGGAGGTAGGCGAGCAGGTCATGCCAGGGCTTGACGATGGCCCCCGCGGTGGGCGCGAACAGGGCGATGGTGCTCACGATGGCGAGCAGCACCAGGAGCAGCGCCAGCGCCTCGCGCGCCACCCGCCCGCTGATGCGGAAGTTGTTGGTCTGCCGCCTCCGGCGAGTGGTGCGCCGTCGGGTCGAGCGGCGGTTGCTCACCGAGTTCTCATACCTCCATCACGATGGGCATGATCATCGGTCGCCGCTTGGTGCGCTCGTAGAAGAAGCGTGCGAGGGTGTCCCGCGTCTTGGCCTTGAGGAATCCCAGCTCCGCGCCGTGCTCGTCGCCGGAGCGCTGGGCGAGGGCTTCGGCGAGGTAGATACGCGCCTCCTCCATGATCGGATCTTCGGGATTGGAGAGGAAGCCACGCCCGACCAGGTCCGGTCCGCTGACGGGCGCCCCGGTGGCCGCCTCGACGGTCAGCGCGACCATCACCACCCCGTCGGATGCCAAGGCGCGGCGGTCGCGCAGGATGACGCCGTCGACGCCGTCGATGGCCGCGATGCCGTCCACCAGGACCGCGCCGGCCGGAACGCTGCCCGCCAACCGGGCCACCTCGCCGTCGAACTCGACAACCTGGCCGTTCTCCAGCACGAAGATGCCGTTCGACGGGACCCCGGAGTCCTCCGCCAGCAGGCCGTGCTGTACCAGCATCCGGTACTCGCCATGCACCGGGATGAAGTGGCGGGGCCGCACCAACGAGAGCATGAGCTTGAGCTCCTCGCGGGACCCATGGCCGGAGACGTGGCAGTGCTTCAGCGGCTCGTAGTGCACCATCGCCCCCTCCTTGAAGAGGTTGTCGATGGTCTTGGCCACCGCCTCCTCGTTGCCCGGGATCGGCGAGGCGGAGACGATCACGGTGTCTCCCGGCTCGATGGTGATGTTGCGGTGATCGCGGTTGCTCATGCGCGTCAGCCCCGACATCGGCTCGCCCTGGGAGCCGGTCGTCATGATCACCGTCTGCTCCTTGGGAAGCCGCTGCAGCTGGTCGCGCCTGACGAGCGTGCCATTCCGGTCATCGAGATAGCCCAGCTCCAGCGCGATGGTCGTGTTCTGTTCCATGCTGCGGCCGAGCACGATCATCTTGCGGTCGAACGCCGCGGCCGCGTCGATCACCTGCTGGACGCGACCGATGTTGCTCGCAAAGGTCGCCACGATCACGCGACCCGGCGCCTCGCCAATCAGCTGGGTGAGCGACTCCCCCACCGTGCGCTCGGAGAGCGTGTAGCCCTCGCGCTCCGCGCGGGTCGAGTCAGAGAGGAGGAACTCCACGCCGCGGTTGCCGATCTCGGCGAAGAGCCCAAGGTCCGCGCGTCGCCCGTCCGGCAGTGTCATGTCGAACTTGAAGTCGCCGGTGTGCACCACGGTGCCGAGCGGGGTCTGGATCGCGTATCCCACCCCGTCGGGAATCGAGTGGTTGACCCGGAAGGGGGTGATCGAGGAGGCGCCTATGGTGAAGGTCATGCCCGCCTCCACCGTGCGCAGCGGCGTCGACTCCAGGAGCTTGTGCTCCTTGAGCTTGCCGGTGACCAGACCGATGGTCAGCCGGGATGCATAGATCGGAATCCCCGGCAGGTGCGGCAGCACGTAGGGCAGGCCGCCGGTGTGATCCTCGTGCCCGTGCGTGAGCAGGATGGCGCGGACGCGATCCCGGTTCTCGGAGAGGTAGGTGACGTCGGGGATGACGAGGTCGATGCCGAGCATCTCCGGCTCGGGGAAGGCCAGCCCGCAGTCGATCACCAGGATCTCCCCGGCCACCTCGAGCAGGGTGATGTTCTTGCCCACCTCGCCGACGCCGCCGAGCGGGATGATGCGCAGGGTGTCAGTCATCGCGCCGTGAGAAGAGCGTCATCTGCTCGTCGTCGGAGGGCGTCGACTCGGTTCCGGCCAGGGGTGCCACCATCGCTCCACTCCCCGCCTCCGGCGCTGGTCCGGCCACCAGCGTGACGGCCGCCATTCGCTCGGTCTCGATCGCCTCTCGTGCGGCGAGCAACGCTGCCGGCAGGCCACGGACATCGCGGAACAACGTCTCGCGCAACGAGGCCTGGTGCAGCGCCGCCGCAGGATGGTACATCGGGAAGACGAACCGGCCACCGCTGCGCCGAAGGCGCCCATGCACCTCCCCGATACGGGCGCCCGGCAGATAGCGCTGCAGCGAGAAGCGGCCCAGGGTCACGATCACCGCCGGATCGAGCGCAGCCTCCTGGCGGTCGAGATAGGGAGCACAGGCGGCGATCTCCTCCGGCTCCGGATCGCGATTCCCCGGCGGCCGGCACTTCACCACGTTGGTGATGAAGACCTCCGAGCGATCCCAGCCGATGGCGCGCAACAGCTCGGTCAGCAGCTGACCGGCGGGCCCCACGAAGGGACGTCCCGTCGCGTCCTCGCGGCCGCCCGGCCCTTCCCCCACGAACAGCACGTCGGAGAGCGGATTGCCCTCCCCCGGGACCGCCTGGGTTCGTCCGCGAGCAAGGGCGCAGAGCAGGCAGCCGCGCACCTCTCCGGCGACGACCGAAAGCTGCCCCTCCGTGCCCATCGGTGAGAGCTAGGAGCGCTCCTCGCTTCCCGCGCCGCTTCGCGCCATGTGGCGCTCCATCGCCGCTCGGCGGCTCAGGTTGATGCGACCCATGCGGTCGATCTCGGTGACGATCACCATCAGCTCGTCGCCAATGGCCACCACGTCCTCGACCCGCGGCACCCGGTAGTCGGCGAGCTGGCTGATGTGCACCAGTCCCTCCTTGCCGGGCAGGATCTCGACGAAGGCGCCGAAGTTCATGATCCGCGTCACCTTGCCCAGGTACTCCTTGCCAACCTCGACGTCGCGCGTCAGGCCCTCGATCCAGCGGATCGCCTTCTGCGCCGCCTCCCCGTCGGTGGCCGCGATCTGGATCGTGCCGTCGTCCTCGACGTTGATCTGAGTGCCAGTCTCGGCGGTGATCTGGCGGATCACCTTCCCGCCCGCACCGATCACGTCGCGGATCTTGTCGACCGGGATCTTCATGGTGTGGATCCGGGGCGCGTACGGCGACAGTTCGCTGCGGCTGGCGCTGATCACCTCGGTCATCTTGTCGAGGATGAAGAGGCGACCGATGCGCGCCTGCTCCAGCGCGTCACGCATGATCTCGGGCGTGATGCCGGCGACCTTGATGTCCATCTGCAGCGCGGTCACGCCCTCGGCGGTGCCGGTCACCTTGAAGTCCATGTCGCCGTAGGCGTCTTCCTTGCCGTTGATGTCGGTGAGCACCGCGTAGCGCCCGGTCGCCGCATCGGTGATCAGGCCCATGGCCACGCCGCCGACCGGTGCCTTGATCGGGACACCCGCATCCATCAGCGCCAGCGTGCTGCCGCAGGTCGAGGCCATCGAGGTCGAGCCGTTGGAGCTCACCACCTCGCTCACCACGCGAATGATGTACGGGAACTCCTCGACCGATGGCAGGACCGGGATCAACGCACGCTCGGCGAGCGCGCCGTGCCCGATCTCGCGACGGCCCGGGCCGCGCATCGGCTTGACCTCGCCGGTGGAGTACGGGGGCATGTTGTAGTGGTGCAGGTAGCGCTTCTCCGTCTCGGGCGAGATGGTGTCGAGCCGCTGCACGTCGCTGGACGGCCCCAGCGTGGCGATGGAGAGCGCCTGCGTCTGGCCACGGGTGAACAGGCCCGACCCGTGGGTGCGCGGCAGCAGGCCGACCTCGACGCTGATCGGTCGGATCGTCTTGCTGTCGCGTCCGTCGATGCGCACGTTCTCGGAGAGCACCAGCTCGCGGCTGGTCGCCTTGGTGAGAACGTCCATCAGTCCAGAACCGATGCCATGGCGGCGCCGGATGTCCTCGAGCCGGTCTCCCTGCTCGGCGCGGTTGTACGAGTCGCGTGCTCGACGCACCTCATCGGCGATGTCCGCGCGGATCTCGTCGAGGCGCTGCGGCAGGCCGCGGGTCATCTCGATGAACAGCTCTGCGGTCGCCTCGGCGTCCGGCATCGCGCGATGGGCCGAGGCGTGCTCACGCCCGAAGACGAAGCGGACGAGATCCGGAAGCTTCCAGCTCCCCGCGTCGGGATAGATCTGGTAGGCGAGCTCGAGGGTGTCGAAGACATCCTTGGGCCCCCACTTCGCGTCGTTGGGCAGGTGACGCAGCACGAACGGCAGGTCGAAGGCCACGTTGTGTGCGACCAGTGGCGCATCGCCGACCCATTCGGCGAAGCGCGGCAGGATGTCCGCGGCGGTGGGCGCCGAGGCGACGTCCGCGTCCGAGATGCCATGCACCTGGTGGCCGACGATGGTGCGGCCCGGGTTGACGAGCGAATCGAAGCGATCCACCACCTGACCGTCGCGCACGCGCAGCGCGGCGATGTCCACGATGTAGCCGTTCTCCGGCTTCATGGCGGTGGTCTCGACGTCGAAGACCACGAACTCGGATAGGCCCTCGGCGAGGCGCGCGGCGAGCTTGACGACCGAATCGGCCTTTGGCCCGACGAAGGGCATCTTCTTTGGCGCGCCGGCGGTCGCGACCAGCTTCTCCTGCAGGTCGATGCTCTTCTGGAGCTCCTGCTGGCCATAGGCGATGGCATCGGCCATGACCGACTCGGGCAGGATCTTGGCGCCGGCCTCGACCATCATCACCGCGTCGCGGGTGCCGGCGACCACCAGGTCGAGCTCGCTCTCGTCGAGCTGGCTGGTGGTCGGGTTGGTCACGAACTCTCCGCCGATTCGGCCGACGCGGACGGCGCCAACCGGGCCGAGGAACGGGATCGAGCTGATCGCCAGGGCCGCCGACGCACCGTTCACCGCGAGGATGTCGGGGTCATTCTCCTGGTCCGCGGAGAGCACGGTCAGCACGACCTGGACGTCCTGGCGGTAGCCCTTGGGGAAGAGCGGCCGGATCGGCCGGTCGGTGAGGCGCATGGCCAGGATGGCCGCCTCCGACGGGCGCGACTCACGCTTGATGAAGCCACCCGGGATCTTCCCGGCGGCGTACATCCGCTCCTCGTAATCAATGGTCATTGGGAAGAAGTCGAGTCCCTCGCGGGGCTCCTTGGCGACCGCGGTGGCCAGCACCACGGTGTCACCGTATCGAACGAGCACGGCGCCGTCGGCCTGTTCAGCCAGCTTGCCCGCCTCGAGCGAGAAGCTCTGTCCGCCGATCTCGCTCTCAACCTTGATTGCCACAGAATCCTCCGAACGATCTACTGAAATGTGCGCGCCGGGCGCGCGATCCGGATGCCGTAATCGAGACGGTCATTCGGGACCACCGCAGCCGATTTGATGGCGCGGCTCCGCGAACATGAGTGCGGAGCGACTCGTGGACGCAACTGCGTCCAGATGAGCGGGACCCGGCGGCGTGTGCGCCCCCGGGCCGTCGCAAGATGCTGAAGTTATCGGCGCAGCCCCAGCCGACCGATGACCTCGCGATAGCGATCAACGTCGCTCCGGACCAGGTAGGCCAGCAATCGGCGTCGCTGGCCGACCAGCTTGAGCAGGCCGCGACGCGAGTGGTTGTCGTTGGGGTAGGTACGCAGGTGGTCCGTCAGGGACTTGATCCGCTCGGTGAGAAGCGCGATCTGCACCTCGGGTGAACCGGTGTCACCCTCGTGGGTGGCATAGCCTTCGACGATCGCGCTCTTCCCTTCTTTGGCGAGCGGCACAGATTCCTCCACTTTCAACTTTCACACTGAACCCGCGCATCCTACCAGATCGGCACCCCTGCCGCTCGTCCGCTTTCCGTACGATTTGACCGATGCGGAGCGCGACCTCAGGCCCGCGACAGCACGTCGAGGGCAATGCGATCGCTTCCAGGCGGTGCTCCCACGAGGTCGATGCGTCCGTTCGAGCGGATCCTCAGCTCCACCTCGACCGGCGTCGCTCCACGCGTCCTCGCTCGGTAGGTGGCGGCCGCGGGTAGCGCGGCGTGATAGTCGAGCCGCAGCGACCCTTCGTCGGTGGGATTCAGCATTCCCTCCAGGTAGGCTGGATGGCCGAGCAGCCGATTCGCCTCGTCCAGCGAGTCATCGGCAAGGGCGCGCCGAATCCGCCCAGACGAGATTGGCTCGTCGCTGTCCGTCAGCAGCGTCTCCACGCGCTCGACATGGAAGCCGGCGATGCGACCCAGCGCCTCCATCGCGTCAGGGGTGCCGGAGCGGTTCCGCCCGAAGGCGGACTCGGGGCTCATCACCAGCGCCCGTACCTGGATAGCTGGTGCCAATGCTTCAAGGAACTCGGTGGCGGCCAGTGCGCGCAGCGCCTCGTCGAACCGCACCCCCACTGGCTCGTCGATGCCGGCCTCGGACAGGCGCCGAAGGTTCTCATGGAGTGGCGCCAGGCGCGGCACGACGCTTCCAGGTCGAACGACTTCGTCCGGGTGGGGGTCGAAGACAAGTGCCACGGCACGTAGTCTCCGCTCGCGGGCTACTCGGGCGGTCGCCTGGACGAGGACCAGGTGGCCGCGGTGGACGCCGTCAAAGACGCCCATGCACAGCGCCACGTCGCCGATCTCGGGCAGCCGGTCAAGGGTCGTCGCGTGCGAATCGGTCATGTGGGTTCGATCTCGATGACCGTCTCCGGTTGCAGGAGCTCGCCTTCCATACGGCCGATGCCGAGCAACGCGCCGTCACTGAAGACCGCGTGACGCCCGGGAGAGGCCGTCGCCAGCCGCACTACGGAGCCGTGGCTGAAGCGATGCGAGTCCGCCGAGTCCAGTTGCAGGTTGGGCAACGGCAGGAGTGCCCCCACGTTGAGGAACGCGGTCTCCAGGCGTCCCTCCGCCGCCAGGGTCTCGAGGCGCTCGGGGGTAACGGCATCTTCGGCACGCAGCGAGCCGACCGCGGTCCGCCGCAGCTCCGCCAGATATCCACCGCTGCCCAGCAGCTCACCCAGGTCGCGAGCGATGGATCGCACGTAGGTGCCCGGACCGCAGCGAAGATCGATCCGGACGTCCACGTGATCCGCGTCGCGCTCGACGCCGAGGAGGTCGATGCCGTGGACCGTCACCTCGCGCGGCGGAAGCTCGACCGTCTCGCCCCGGCGCGCCAATCGGTGCGCAGCACGACCGGCAATCTTCCGCGCCGAGAAGGCCGGGGGAAGCTGGTCATGCGTCCCCACGAAGGTCTGCAGCGCCGCGGCGATGCGATCGTCGGCGGGGAGCGGGCCGCCGCGTTCGATCGGGCCCTGCGCGTCATCGGTCACCGATCGCCAGCCGAGACGGATGACGGCCACGTAGCGCTTGTCGCCCGCCGACAGGTCGCGACTGAACCGTGTCGCGGCACCCACCAGGATGGGCAGCACGCCGGACGCGAGCGGATCGAGCGTCCCCGCGTGGCCAATGCGGCGGATCCCCGTCATGCGCCGGATCGCCGCCACCATGTCGTGCGAGGTCGGGCCGACCGGCTTGTCGAGGTTAATGACCCCCAGCATCGCCCCGCGCCAGCTCGCGCTCGCAGGCGGCGAGCACCCGGGTTCGCGCCTCGTCGAGATCGGCCTCGACGGTGCAGCCGGCGGCCCGGGCGTGGCCCCCGCCTCCGAACTGGCTGGTGATGGCGACCGCGTCGGCTCGGTCACTGGTGCGCACGGAGATCCGGATGCGTTTTGGTTCGGCTTCCTTGAAGAGCAGGATGATGTCTGCCCCCTTCGTCAGGCCCATCAGGTCGACGAAACCTTCGGACGCGCTGGCATCGTTCTGCGTCTCGGTGAGCATCGCCAGCGTCATCGCGGCGTGGATGATCCGCCCGGCCGCCAGATCCTGGATCCCCGCCAGCATCAGGCCCCACAGGCGCAGGGTCGGGAAGGGCTTGTCGGCGTAGATCGCGCGATTGATCTCCGAGAGGCGCGCACCGGCCTTCACCAGATCGGCGGCGATGCGAAGCGTGCGGGGGGTCGCATTCGGGTGGGCGAAGGTGTGCGTGTCCTGTACCAGCCCAGCCGCCAGGCAGGTGGCCAGCTCCGCATCCAGGGCAATCCCCAGCTCCGGAAGCAGCAGCGCCACGATCTCGCAGGTGGCGGCCGCGGTGGGATCGACCAGGTTCACGGCCCCGAATCGCGGATTGCTGACGTGGTGATCGACGTTGACCAGGGTCGCGCGGGCGAGCCAATCGGCGTGATCGCGCGCCACGCTGCCAGTGCGTGCCAGGTCTCCGGCATCCACGATCAGCGCAACGTCCGGCTCGAGCCGCGGCTCGGTTCGGACGCGCTCCACGCGCGGCAGGAAGGCCAGGAAGGGCGGGATCGGGTCACCGGCGACGACCTCAGCCTCCTTGCCGAGGCGCTCCGCGACGAGGGCTATCGCCAGCGCAGCACCCAGCGTATCCCCGTCGGGGCTCTCGTGGCAGATGGCGGTGATGCGCTGCGCGTCGCGGATGGCGGCGACCACCGAGCCCACGTCGTCGCTCACCTGGGCTCGTCCTCCGCACTGGTCGCTCCTGGGTCGGCCGCAGGCTCCTGGCTCTCGACCTCGTGGAGCAGGCGCAGGACCCGATCGCCCGCCTCGATCGAGTCGTCGGGCCGTACTGCCAGGGCCGGCACGTGGCGCAGGCGCAGGCGCTGGCCCAGCCGGCGCTGCAGCCATGGGGTGGCATCCGCGAGTGCCGCCATGCTGCGCGTTCGCGCCTCCTCGTCGCCATACACCGATACCCAGGCCGTGACGTGGCGCAGGTCCCCCGTGGTGGTCACGCGGGTGACCGTTGCGAAGCCAAGTCGCGGGTCCTTCATCTCGCGCTGCAGGAGCCCCATCAGCTCCTGCTGGATCTGGCTATCGAGTCGTTCGGTGCGCTGGCTCATCGGTCAGTCCGCATCGGTCAGGATCAGGCCGGCTGCTCCGAGACCATCTGGAAGCACTCGATCACGTCGCCCTCCTCGATTTCTGGAGAGCCAGAAAGACCGATCCCGCACTCAAAGCCGGTGGCGACCTCACGCACGTCGTCCTTGAAGCGCTTCAGCGACTCGATACGACCCTCCTCGATCACCTTGCCGCCGCGCATCAGGCGGTAGCTGCCAGCGCGCACGATGCGGCCATCGGTCACGTATGAGCCGGCCACGTTGCCCGCCTTGCCCGCCTTGATGACCATGCGGACCTCGGCGTGACCCTCGACCTGTTCGATCAGCTTGGGCGCCAGCATGCCCTGCAGCGCCGCGGCGATGTCATCGGTCAGCTTGTAGATCACGTCGTATAGCCGCACGTCGACTCCCGACGCATCAACTGCCCGCTGGGCACCGGGGTCGAGCTTGGTATTGAAGCCGATCACCACCGCGTCGGAGGCGGATGCCAGCAGCACGTCGCTCTCGTTGATGTCGCCGGCTGACTCCCGAATGATGTTGATGCGAACCTCGGTGTTGTTCAGCCGCTCGAGGGCATTCCGGATCGCCCCCAGCGAGCCCTGCACGTCGGTCTTGAGCACAACGCGCAGCTCCTTGACCTCCGAGGCCTGAATCTGGGCGCTGATGTCCTCGAGGGTGAATGCGCTGCGTCCATCTCCTGAGGTGGCGGCCCGCACGGCCGCATCGGCCGCGCAAGCTTGACGCGCTTGCCAGCGGCGTTCTGCAGCGCCCGAACGCGGCCCCAGGTCCGTCCGACGCTGACCACGTCGCCGATGCGCAGCGTGCCGGTCTGCACCAGCACCGTGGCCACGTTCCCACGTCCCTTCTCGACCTTGCTCTCGATGATGGTGCCGATGGCGTCACGCTTCGGGTTGGCCTTGAGATCCTGCAGGTCGGCCACCAGCAGGACCATCTCCATCAGGTCGTCGATGCCGGTTCGCTGCTTGGCGCTGACCGGGACGGAGATGACGTCGCCTCCGTACTCCTCGATCAGGACGCCGATGTCGCCGAGCTCCTGCTTGACGCGGTCCGGATTGGCATCCGGCTTGTCGATCTTGTTGATGGCCACGATCATCGGCACGCGGGCGGCTCGGACGTGGTCGATCGCCTCGCGGGTCTGCGGCATCACGCCATCGTCCGCCGCGACCACGATGATCGCGATGTCGGTCACCTGCGCGCCGCGGGCGCGCATGGCGGTGAACGCCTCGTGACCGGGCGTATCGAGGAACACGATGCGCCGACCGTTGTGCTCGACCTCGCTGGCACCGATGTGCTGGGTGATGCCACCCGCCTCGCCCGCTGCCACGCTGGTGCTGCGCACCGCGTCGAGGAGGCTCGTCTTGCCATGGTCGACGTGACCCATGATCGTGACGATCGGGGCGCGCGTCACGAGGTCCTCGGGCGAGTCCTCGCTGAACAGGACCGGCTTGCCGGCCCCCTCCCCTTCTCCGCCAGGGGCCACGATCTCCTGGGCTGCCGCCGCCTCCGCGGCGGCCCGGTCGCTCGCGCCGCGCTCGACGGTCTCGAATCCGAGCTCGCCGGCGACCAGCGACGCCGTATCGAAGTCGATGGTCTGGTTGATGGTGGCGAAGATGCCGTTGCGAATGAGCTCCTTGATGATGTCGGCGTGGCTCACGGCGAGCGCCTCGGCGAGGTCCTTGACGGCAACCGAGGACGGCAGCTCGACGGGTCCCGCCGGGCGCGCGGCGACGGCCGCGGCGGCCTCGACTGCGGCGGCTACGGGCGCCTTGCGTCGCTGGGGACGCGGTGGGCGGCGTGGCAGGTATCTACGGGGTGGCATGGATCTCCTCTAGCTCGAGCGCCTCGGCCTTGACCGGTACCGAGAGCGCCCGTTGAATGCCCGTCGCCAGCCGAACCGGCTCGCGGCAGGCGGGATCGTTACAGACGTATGTACCGCGGCCCTGGGCCTTGCCCGTTGGGTCCACGGCGACCGACCCGTCCGAGCCGCGGACGATTCGGGTCATGCTTCGCTTGGGGCGAACCTGGCGGCAGATCGCGCAGGTCCGCATCGGGACGTGATCAGGTTTTCGCTTCGGCATCGACCGGCGCCTCCACCGGTGTCCGGCCCTCGTCTCCCCCTGCGGCCGCCGCCACGCCGGCGTCAGATCGGATGTCGATCCGCCAGCCGGTCAGCTTGGCCGCAAGACGTGCGTTCTGGCCCTCCTTGCCGATCGCCAAGCTGAGCTGTCGCTCGGGGACCACGACGTTCGCGATCTTGTGCTCTTCGTCGATGCGCACGTTCAGCACCTCGGCCGGCGAGAGGGCCTCGGCCACGTACTGGGCGGGATCGTCGTGCCACAGCACCACGTCCACCTTCTCTCCGTTCAGCTCCGCGACGATCGCCTGGATCCGCGAGCCGCGCTGCCCCACGGCAGCCCCCTTGGCGTCGACGCCCGCCTGGCGGCTCTCGACAGCGACCTTGGAACGGCTCCCGGCCTCGCGGGCGATGCCGCGGATCACCACGGTGCCGTTGTAGATCTCGGGGATCTCCATCTCCATCAGGCGTCGCAGGAACCCACGGTGCGTGCGGCTGGCCACGATCACCGGTCCGCGCGTGGTGCGCCGGACCTCGAGGACGTAGGCCTTCAGGTGCTGCCCGATCCGGTAGTGCTCGCCCGGCAGCTGCTCGCTGACGGCGAGCACCGCCTCGACGCCCTTGCCCATGTCCAGGATCACCGCTGACTCGGTGGTGCGATGCACCACGCCGGTCATGATCTCCCCCTCGCGGCTCGCGTACTGCTGGAAGACGACGTCGCGTTCCGCCTCTCGGAGCCGCTGGCGGTAGACCTGTCCAGCGGTCTGCGCGGCGATCCGTCCCAGCTGTGCCTGGGTCACGTTCTCCGGCACGCGGACTTTGGCACCGACGCCCGTGGTCGGATCGACCTTCTGCGCTTCACCGACCAGCATCTGCAGCTGGTCGTCCTCGATCTCCTCGGGGGTGGCGACGACCTCGTACTCGCGGTAGACGCTGATCTGGCCGCTATCGGGATCGACCTTGACCACCACGTTCTCGGGGGCGTCCGCGTTGCGCCGATACGCCGACTCGATCGCCTGCTCGAGCGTCTCGATGAGGATCTCCTTGGGGACCCCCTTCTCGGCGTTCAGCTGAAGGAGGGCGCCGATGAAGTCTCGATTCACGGTGCACCTCGCTTCCGGGGACGAAAAAACAGGACGTGGGATGGTGATCCGACCCACGTCCGTGCTCAGCTCGATATCGATTTGGTCCGCTGATACGGCCGGCGAAACCAGCCGAAGTATACCAGTCCCCACCATCTCCCGCCAAATGGCAGGCAGGCGGAACCGAGCGCCCGGCGGGCGCCGGTCGCGATACCCCTGCCCGCGCGTCAGCTACCCGGCAGCCGCGCGATGTCCTGGATGGAGATGAGGATCACCAGCGTGATGAGCACCAGGAACCCGGTGAGGTAGATCAGCGCTTCGCGCTCCGCCGGCAGCCGCCGCCGTCGCACCGCCTCGAGCAGCACGACCGCCACGCGGCCGCCGTCCAGCGGCGGGAAGGGAAGCACGTTGAGGATTGCCAGGTTGACCGACAGGAGGCCCATGAACAGGAGCTGGGTCACCAGCGGTTCCTGGAGCACCTCGCCGGTCACCTGCGCGATACCGATTGGGCCGCGGGCCTCCCCGGTATTTGGAGCCAGGCCCAACAGGCCGGCGACCGTCTTGGCCAGCGCTCCGGGTATCTGGACCGCGTTGTCGGTGGCCGTTTGCAGGGCAAGATCGGCGGCCTGGAAGGGACCGCTCGCCGTCGGCGGACCATCCACGATGGGTGACTCCCAGCCGAATCCCACCGGCCCGATCCCCTGCTCCCGCTGCGCCTCGGTCAGGGAACGTGGCGTGACGGAGACACCCAGCTGGTGTCCGTTGCGGACGATCCAGAGCACGACGCCTTGGCCCGCCCGGGCGTTCACGTAATCGGTGAGCTGGCGAGCGAGGTGGAAGTCACCCTTTCCAATGCCGAAGCGCTTGTCGTCGACGCCCACGATTCGGTCCCCGACCAGCAATGGGCTCTTGCCGATGGCCGCCGGGGAGCCGGGCTGCACGGACGTCACCGTCAGGGGTCCAACGTGGTCGGGCACGGGCTGCGTGAAGGCCACCGCGTAGAGCACCACCGCTAGCACGAAGTTCATCGCCACGCCCGCCACCAGCACCAGGACGCGCACCCATATCGGCTTGCGATTGAAGGCTCCCGCCATCGCGTGCTCGACGGCCGCCGCCGAGAGGCCACGGCTGCGCATGCGCTCGGCGTCGCTCTCACCGTTCTCCCCCAGCATCTTCACGAAGCCGCCGAGAGGGATGGCATTGAGGGAATAGCGCGTGCCGCGCCAGATGACCGAGGCCAGGCGCGGCGGGAATCCGATCCCGAACTCCTCGACGGTGATGCCCGCCAGCTTGGCGGCGATGAAGTGACCGAGCTCGTGCACCAGCACCAGGATCACGAGGACGACGACGAAGGCGAGGATGGTGCCGACGACGCCCATCATGTCGCGGCCATTCCCAGATCCGCACGCAGCGCCTCACGAACCTCGCGATCGAGATCGACGATCGTCGCCAGGTCGGGTTCCTGTGGCGACCCCCAGCGCACCACGGCGTCATCGATGACCATCGGGATGCGGTCGAAGGTGAGCCGACCACCCAGAAACGCGGCAACAGCCACCTCATCCGCCGCGTTCAGAATCGTCCCCCGGTTGCCACCGGCGGCGGCCGCCTCGCGCACCACCTGATAGCCCGCGTACCGCGATGGATCGAGCTCTCGGAACTCAAGCGACCCCCAGTCCGCAGGCGGCGCGTGGCGCCCTGGAGAGGGCAATCGGTTTGGGTAGGTCAGGGCGTACTGGATCGGAAGATGCATGTCGGGGAGGCCCAGCTGGGCCTTGAACGATCCGTCTGCGAACTCCACGAGCGAGTGGACCACGCTCGAGGGGTGGATCACGGCCTCGATTCTAGAGTACGGCAGGCCATACAACCATCGAGCCTCGATCGCCTCGAACGCCTTGTTGACCAGCGTCGCCGAGTCGATGGTGATCTTGGGTCCCATCCGCCAGGTGGGATGAGCGAGTGCCTCCTCAACCGTAACCCGTGGGAGCGTCTCGACCTCTCGTTCCCGAAACGGACCTCCCGAAGCGGTCAGGATCAGTCGTGTGACGTCGTCCCTCCGCTCGCCCAGCAGGCATTGCCAGATCGCCGAGTGCTCGCTGTCGACCGGCCGCAGGCGCTCGAGCGGGTCGCCGTCGCGCGCCAGGGCGGTCGAGACCAGGTGCCCGCCGGTGACCAGCGTCTCCTTGTTGGCAAGCGCCACGATCCGCTCGGCAGCCAGCGCCCTGAGCACCGCCGGCAGCGCGGCCATGCCGGTCGTCGCCACCACGACCAGGTCGACGCCATCGAGCTCGACCAGCTCCTCGAGACCGCCCTCTGCCCAGCGCTCGACGGCGATGGTGGCTGGCTTGCCCTCGCTGACCCACGCCGCCGCATCGGGACAGTCTCCGAGCTGCACCAGGAATGTCGCGCTGGCGTGGCCGGCAGCCAGGGCTCGCACCCGAAAGCGGGCCGGGTGCGCGGCGATCACCTCGAGCGTCTGTCGCCCAATCGAGCCGCTTGATCCGAGGACGGCGATCCCCAGCACCCGGCTACACCACGAAGCCGGCGACGAGGAGCGCGTACCCGGCGACCACCGGAGCCGCGAACAGGAAGGAATCGATCCGGTCGAGAATGCCGCCGTGCCCGGGGATCAGGAAGCCGGATTCCTTTCGCCCTGCCGCTCGTTTCAACATGGACTCGGCGAGGTCGCCCGCCTGGGCGGTGATGCCCACGACGGGACCGATGACCAGCGGATGCCACGCCGGAAGACCGATCAGCCAGGCTCCGATCCCCGCGGCAGCGGTCGCCAGCACCAGGCCGCCGACGAGCCCTTCGACCGTCTTCGAGGGGCTGATGTGGTCGATGAGCCGATTCCGCCCAAGCCACCTGCCGGTGAGGTACGCGCCGGTGTCGTAGCCCCACACGATCAGGACCAGCAGCAGCGGCCACGCCATCCCGGCGCGCAGGCCGAGCGGACCGATCTCGGTCGAGGCGGAGCCTCCGGCTGGTCCAAGATGGCCGAGCAGCGCGATGAAGGGTGCCAGGATGCCGAGGTAGCCGACGCCAAACGAGCTGATCGCCCATGTCGCGAAGCCGTTGCGCGGGTCCGCGCGCGTGAATCCCGCGAAGCCCAGGAGCAGCACGGCGACCACGAAGGCGGCAATCACCAGGCCCACCGGTTGCGTCAGGCGCAACAGCTCGCCGGGCAGGCCGCTGACGGCATCGCGGTTGGCAACCAGCAGGCCGGCGCCGCTCACCGCGGTCCCGCCGAGGAGCGTCACGACCTGAGGAGGCTGATAGCCTGCGGCGTCGAGCAGGTTGATCAGCTCCGCCATCCCCAGGAAGACGAGCGCACCGACCGCGATCGAGAGCCATGGCTCGCCCAGGGCGATGATCACGAGGACGATCGGCACCAGCACCGCGGCGGTCAGCAGGCGGGTTCGCAGCATCGGTCGTGCGTCTCTAGGAGCCGAAGCGGCGGTGTCGGTTCGCGAACTCGGTGATGGCCGAGTCCAGGTCGGCGATGGAGAAGTCCGGCCAGAGCGTCGAGGTAAAGACGAGCTCCGCGTAGTTGCTCTGCCAGAGCAGGAAGTTGCTCATGCGATGCTCGCCGGCGGTTCGGATGAGCAGGTCGACGTCCGGCTGCCCCCACGTGTAGAGATGGCGTTCCACCAGCTCCTCGGTGACCTGCGGCGGATCGACGTGAGCGGCGAGCAGGGCTCGGACCGCGTCGATGATCTCGCTGCGCCCGGAGTAGTTGAAGGCGATGTTCAGCACCATCTTCGTCCCGCGACGGGTCCGCTCCTCGGCGCGCTGAATCGAGCCGTAGATCTCGTGAGGGACCTCGTGCGGGCGGCCGATGACACGTACCCGCACGCCCTGCTTCACGAGCTCCTCGGTGTTCTCACGCACCGCGGCGTCCACCAGGCCGAACAGCCCGGACACCTCATCCTCCGTCCGCCGCCAGTTCTCCTGGCTGAAGACGTAGAGGCTCAGCACCTCGATGCCGCGATCGGGAGCGGCACGGACGATCGGCTTGATGGCCTCGACGCCCTGCACGTGGCCGGCAATCGCGGGCAGGCCATGGGCAGCCGCCCAGCGGCGGTTGCCATCCATGATGATCGCGACATGACGCGGTCGGTCACGGCCAGACAGCGCGTCAGACCTCCATCACTTCGGCTTCCTTGTGCTGGCTGCGCCCGTCGATCGCATCGATGAACCGATCGTGGACCCGCTGCAGCGCGTCGAGCTCGCGACGCTCCTCATCCTCGGAGATCTCGCCGTCGCGGAGCGCTTTCTTCAGCTGGTCCGCCGCCTCACGACGGTGATGGCGTACCTCGACACGCGCTTCTTCGGCGCGCTTGCGGACCTGCTTGACCATCTCGCGGCGGCGTTCCTCGGTGAGCGGTGGGACGCTGAGACGGACGACCGTGCCGTCGACGTTGGGCACCAGTCCGATATCGCTGCGCGTGATCGCCTTGTCGATCGCCGAGAGGACGGATCGGTCCCACGGCTGGATGACGATTAGATGCGGATCCGGGACGCTGATGCTGGCGAGCTGGTTGAGCGGGGTGGGGTTCCCGTAGTAGTCCACAGAGATTCGCACCACGAGGGTGGTGGAAGCGCGTCTCGTGCGAAATCCCGCGAAGTCGCGCTCCATCGCCTCCAGCCCCCGCTGCATCTTCGGCTCGGAGGCGATCACCGCGGCGTGCGTCATCGGATTCCCTCCCCGGCAATCAAGGTTCCGATCGATTCGCCGCGGATGGCCCGGAGGATGTTGCCGCTGCGTGTCATGTCGAACACCACGATCGGCATCTCGTTGTCCATTGCGAGGCTGACGGCGGTCGCGTCGAGCGCTCCGAGGCGATTGGCGAGCAGATCCGTGTAGCCGATCTGGGTGTATCGCGTGGCATCGGGATGCAGCTCGGGGTCGGCATCGTACACCCCGTCCACCCGGGTGGCCTTCAGGATCACCTCCGCGTGGATCTCGACTGCTCGGAGGGTGGCAGCGGTATCGGTCGTGAAGTAGGGGTTGCCGGTTCCGGCGACCAGGATGATCACGCGTCCCTTCTCGAGGTGACGCTCCGCGCGACGCCGGATATACGGCTCGCAGATCTCGTTCATGGCGATGGCGCTCATGACGCGCGTGGGGCATTCGAGCTGCTCGAGCGCGTCCTGGAGGGCCAGGCCGTTCATGACCGTGGCCAGCATGCCCATGTAGTCACCCGTGGCGCGGTCCATGCCGCGCGCCGCGGCGGCCAGCCCACGAAAGATGTTGCCGCCCCCAACCACGACCGCGATCGCCACACCGAGCGCCTGTGCCTCCGCGAGCTGGCCGGCGATCGTCCGGGTCACGTCGGGATCAACCCCGTAAGGGCGGCTGCCCATCAACGACTCGCCCGACAGCTTCAGCAGGACCCGCCGATAGCGCAGTTCCTGCTGGGTCGCTTGCGAAGACGAGGCGTCGGTCATGAGCCTCAGGCAGCCTCAGGCCCGGCCCCTGCGGAACCGGAGCTGGTCTCGCCCACGGCCATCCTCGCGAAGCGCGCGACCCGGATGTTCTCCTTGAGCAGCGCAATCTTCTCGGTGATCAGGTCGGCGATCTTGCGATCGGTATCCCGATACGGCAGCTCCATCAGGCAGGCGCTCTCGAGCCACTTGTTGAGCTTGCCCTCGACGATCGCTGCCACCCGGTCGGCAGGTCGCCCCTCCTGCTCCGCGTCGAGCGTGAATGCGCGGCGTTGGGCCTCGAGTACGTCCCCCGGCACCTGGTCGCGCGAGACGTACGCCGGGCCATGCCCGGCCACGGCCATCGCCAGCTCACGAGCGAGCTGGTGGAAGTCATCGGTGCGTGCCACGAAATCGGTCTCGCAGTTGAGCTCGAGCAGCACGCCAAGGCGCGAGCCATGGTGGATGTAGGAGGTGACGACACCTTCGAGGGCAGCACGACCGGCCTTCTGTGCGGCGGTCGAGAGGCCCTTCTCGCGGAGCCAGGTGATCGCCTTCTCGACGTCTCCTCCACTCTCCTCGAGGGCGCGCTTGCAGTCCATGACGCCGGCGCCGGTCTGCTCACGCAGCCGCTTGACGTCCTCGGGCTTGATCATGGTCGTGGTCATGGTTCCTTCCTGGATTCGCTGGGGTTCCGCTACCCATGCCGGCCGCGAGCCTCGCGTTGCCGGCACGTCCTTTTGCCTATTCCTGGTCGAGGGCGGTCTCCTCGTCCTCGCCACGCGATTCGGCCGTGCGGCGGGCCCGCGCCCGGCGCTCCTCGTCCTCGTCGTCCTCTGGCTCCGGTTCGAAGACGAGCGCCTCGCCGGCAGCCAGCGCCGCGCTGTAGTCGGCGGTCTCCTCGCCGAGGATCGTCTCGTCGACCGGGGGCAGGGCCTCGGCCTCCTCGAACTCCTGGTCGAGTCGCGCCTGGCGCTCGTTCTGCGCCTCGAGGACCGCATCGGCAACCTTGGCCGCGATCAGCTTGACCGAACGGATCGCGTCGTCGTTCGACGGAATGACCCAGTCGATCAGGTCCGGATCGCAGTTTGTGTCGGTCATCGCCACGATCGGGATCTCGAGGCGGCGTGCCTCTGCGACCGCGATCGACTCGCGATGCGGATCGACCACGAAGAGCGCGCCAGGCAGGCGTCGCATGCGGCGGATGCCGCCGAGTGCGGCGTTGAGGCGCGTGATCTCCTCGTTGAGCTTCGAGGCCTCCTTCTTGGTGAGGCGCTCGAACTCGCCGCTGTCGCGCCGTGCCTCGAGAGCCTCGAGGCGCTGGATGCGGCGCTTGATGGTCGTGAAGTTGGTGAGCATCCCACCCAGCCAGCGGTTGTTCACGTAGTGCTGGCCACTGCGCTCCGCCTCGAGGGCGATCGACTCCTGGGCCTGCTTCTTGGTGCCGACGAAGAGGATGCTCTCCCCGCGCCGGATAGTGTCACGCAAGAAATCGAGCGCATCGTCCAGGCGGCGTACGGTCTGGGCGAGGTCGATGATGTGGATCCCGTTGCGCTCGGCGAAGATGTACTCGCGCATCTTCGGGTTCCACCGGCGGGTCTGGTGTCCGAAGTGGACGCCCGCCTCGAGCAGCTGCTTCATGGTGGTCGCTGCCATCTGGGGCAAACTCCTTTGGTTCTTCCTCCGCTCGCCTCGTTTCCCCGTGATCGACCCGGCCAGGATCTGGCTGCGGGCACCCTGATCGAGGGATCAGCAAGCGTGTGTGATGGGACGTTGGCGTCGAGCACCGCCGCGCGGCGGGCTGCGAGGCCGAATTGAGTGTACCACGATCGACCGATCGGCCCTCGGGGCTGGATCCGGGACCCCACCGGACCCTACCGCACCGGTACGAAGGTACCAGCAGCCCACGCCTTCGTACCTTTGACCCTCTCGCCGAGGCTGGGGAGCATCGATCCCGAATTGCTGCACCGCCTGCACCGATGGCCGCCTTCGTGGGCGGCAGCGTGGCGGGAGGGCGCCGGCCACGGCCGGCAGGAGGAGACGATGCAACTGCGCCGCGGAGCCGTGGCAACCAGCGCGGGGACGCTTGCCCTGGTGCTGCTCGGAGGCCCGATGCTCGGCAGCCAGGCGCTGGCGGCGGGGCCTTCGGTGATTTCGGGACGCTGACCTCATCCTGCCCGGCGAGGTGATCATCCTCTCGTCCGGCGCGCGCGCGGCCGGCTCGACCAACGGGGCCCCTTCGCGCGTGGTGGTCCACGTGGTCAACCCTGGTGAGAACCTGACCACGATCGCGGCGAGATATGGAACCTCGGTGACGGCCATCGTGGCCTCGAACCAGCTTGGAAACGCCAACCACATCGTGCCGGGGCAGCGCCTGCGCATCCTCACTAGCGGAGCAGCCCCCGCGGGCCAGCCGGCGTCCACGGGCGCACCGACGACCGCCGTCCACGTCGTGAGCTCCGGTGAGACCCTGAGCGGGATCGCGTGGCGCAACGCGACGAGCATCGCGGTGCTGGTCTCTCTCAATCACCTGCCGAGCGCTGGCTACATCCAGGTCGGGCAGCACCTCCTCGTCCCGAGCACCCACCGGAGCATCCAGACCAGCTGGTCGACGGCCCGCCTCGGAGCCCAGACGCAGGGGCTCATGGCCCGCCGTGCCTGGACCCGTGACCTCATCGTGACCGAGGCGCAACGCGCGGGCGTGCCCGTCTCCCTCGCACTGGCGGTGGCCTGGCAGGAATCGGGCTGGCGCCAGAGCGCCGTCAGCGGTGCGGGCGCGATCGGGGTGATGCAGCTGCTCCCCGACACCGCCGAGTGGATCGCCGACGCGATGCTGCACGCACCGGTCGACATCCACGACACGCGGTCCAACGTACGGGCCGGCGTCACGCTGCTCAAGCACTACCTCGTGCGGTACCGCGGCGACCTGCGCCGAGCCCTGGCGGCCTACTACCAGGGCCAGCGAGCGGTGGACCGCCACGGGATCTTCCCGGTCAGCCGGCCGTACATCGCCTCGATCCTGCTCCTCGAGGAGATGCTCGAGCCCTGAGGTGACCGCCTACCAGGCGTCGATGGCGGGGTGCCGCACCATCTGCCAGCTGGATTCACCGCCATCGAGGGTGACCAGGTCGAGGCGCAGCCCGCGGTGCGCGACCGGCTCGCTGAGGGCATAACGCACCAGCGCGCCGCGAAGGCGCGTCAGATGCCGGTGATCGACACTCTCCAGCGCGCTTCCCGACCGATCGCGGCGACGGCCGCGCACTTCCACGCCGACCAGCGTCCCGTCCGGATCGATGGCGACAAGGTCCAGCTCCCCCTCAGCAACCTTCCAGCGACGAGCCAGGATCCGCCAGCCGTCCCTGCCGAGCCACGCCGCCACCGCTGCCTCGGCGCGCAGCCCGAGCTGATGACGGGGGTTGGCCACGCTGGATCCAGCCCCTCAGCCGAGGGCTGCCTGCCAGTCCTCGTCCGGATCGACCTGGAACGCGTCGTCGAGCGGCTCCGACTCGTACTCGTCGAAGAGCGGAAGGTCGTCGAAGACGAGATCGAGCGGGAGCTGCGTTCCGGCGAGGAGCATCTTTATCGGCGCGAAGGAGCGCCGGTGCCAGGCGCACGGGCCTTCGCTCATGAGGGCGTCATAGTGGCGCCGGGTGCCGTATCCCTTGTTCACGGCGAATCCGTAGGCGGGATACCGCTCGTCGAACTCGGCGCAGATGCGATCGCGGGTCACCTTGGCCACGATGCTGGCCGCGGCAATCGAGGCGCTGATCGCGTCGCCATCGATGATCGGCCGCTGGGGAAGGTCGACGTACGGCAGGCTCAGGGCATCGATCACCAGGTGGTCGGGGGCGCTCGTCAATCGGGTCACGGCTTCACCCATGGCCAGCTTGGTGGCCTGCAGGATGTTGATCTTGTCGATCACCTCGACTTCCCGAATCCCCCTGATCCGGTGGCGCTCGGGCAGGATCACGGCGGCTGCCACGACGGGACCTGCCAGCGAGCCGCGGCCTACCTCGTCGATGCCCGCGATGTGCTGGTATCCGGCCAGGCGCAGCTCGCGCTCGTGGCGCATATGGGCGTCGCGTGGCCGTTTCGCGCGGTGCGGCCGGCGGCCGTTGGGCCTGGCCGGGACCGTGCGATCGAGCACCGGATCAGGACGAGCGGCGCTCGCGGAGGGTGGCGGACTTGCCGACGCGGGTTCGCAGGAAGGTCAGCTGCTTGCGTCGAGCGACGCCGTGACGGACCACCTCGATCTTGTCGACGCGGGGAGCGTGGATCATGAACGTTCGCTCCACGCCGACGCCGCTGGCGATCCGGCGCACCGTGATCGACTGGTTGAGGCTGCCGCCGCGCATGCGCATGACGGTTCCCTCGAAGACCTGGATCCGTTCACGATTTCCCTCGACCACCTTGACCGAAACACGAACCGTGTCGCCGGGAGCGATCGTTGGCCGATCGGTCCGCAGCTGTTCGCGTTCCAGCTCCTTGATGGCATCCATGATCGGGGAACCTCATTATCGCGGCCTTGCTGGCCAGTTATCAGGAGAATCGACGGCCGGCGGCCCGGCGGCCGCGACACACGAACGCGACCGCTCAATGGCGGCCGCGACCGGCGGAGTATAGCAGCGGCCCTGAGAGACCGGCAACGGCGCTCGCGCGTGCCCCAAGTCAGGTCTCGTCGGTGCGCGTGCCCGTCGGGTCCGATGCTTGCTGGCGCAGGTGGTCCAACTCGGTGCGGTCGCTCTCGGCGAGTGGGGCGTCTACCAAGAGGTCGGGCCGACGCTCGAGCGTGCGGCGCAGGGCCTCGCGGCGGCGCCATCGGTCAACCTCGCCATGGTGCCCCGAAAGCAGCACCTCCGGAACCCGCAGGCCGCGGAACTCCTCCGGCCGGGTGTACTGCGGATACTCGAGCAGGCCGTTGGCGAACGAGTCGTCCTGCTGCGAAGCGGCCTCGATCACGCCCGGAACAAGGCGCGCGACCGCGTCGAGCACGACGAGTGCCGGCAGCTCGCCACCGGTCAGGACGTAGTCGCCGATGCTGACCTCGCGGTCGACGAGCGTCCGCGCCCGCTCGTCGATCCCCTCGTACCGGCCGCTGACGAGCGCCACGTGCTCCAGCCCTGCGAGCTCCCTGGCCAGGGCATCGGTCAGGCGCTCGCCGGCAGCATCGAGCAGGATCACGATCGCGCCAGCCCGCCGGAGCGGCTCGAGCGCGGCGAACAGGGGTTCGGGGCGCAGGACCATCCCCGCACCACCGCCATAGGGGTAGTCGTCCACGGACCGATGGCGCCCCAGCCCGTGCTCGCGCAGGTCATGAACGTCCAGGCGCACGAGCCCGCTCTGCACCGCGCGACCGATGACCCCGGTCCGCAGGGGCGCGTCGAACAGCTCCGGAAACAGCGTCACGACGTCGATGCGCATCTCGGTCAGCGCACCTCTTCGGAAGCGTACGCAACCACGATGAGGCCCGCCTCCAGGTCGATGCGTCGGACGACGTCGCGGACGGCGGGAACCAGCAGCTCGCCGCCATCGGTCAGCTCGACGCGGTAGACCTCGGCCTCGCCGGCTCGGAAGACCTCGCGCAGCACGCCGAGGTGCACGCCCGATGGATCCTCGACGGCCAGGCCCTCGAGCTGGTGCCAGTAGTAGGTCCCCTCGGGAAGGGTTGCGGGCTCCCTCTCCAGGTATCGGCCGATCAACGACGCCGCTTCCTCGCGCGAGGCGACTCCCTCCAGCCCGACCGCTGGGACCCGCCCGCCCCACTCCGCGGTCCGGATCCGGCGCGGCTCCGCCTCGCCCTCCAGGAAGACGGTTGCGCCGACCTCCAGGTGCTCCCGCCAGTCGGTCAGCGGCTCGATGCGCATGACCCCCGCCAGGCCCTTGGCGCCGAGGATGCGGGCCACCACCAACCGCTCAGTCGTTGGGCACGATCTCCAGCTCGACGTGCACGCCCTGGCGGGTGCCCATCACGCGCAAGAGGCTTCGGATGGCGTTCGCGATGCGGCCGTCTCGACCGATGACGCGGCCCATGTCCGCCTCATCCACGGCGAGCGTCAGCTCGACCTCGTCGTCGCGCTCCTCCACCGTGACCGCCACTCCATCCGGGTTGTCGACGAGCGACCGAGCGACGTAGTCGAGGAACTCCTTCACGCCGATGCCTCGCCGTCGCCATCGCTATCGCCGTCTGCGCTCGCCTCGGGTGCAGCGGCGGGCTCAGCCTCGGCTTCCGCGGTGCCTGTCGCTTCCTCGGCCGCGACCTTCGATCCGGCTTTGGCGGTTGCCTTCGCGCGGGCGCTCGGTGCCGGGCGTGCCGTCGCCTTGGCCGGCGTCTTTCGGGCTCGCGGTTTCGCGGCCTCCTCGGAGGCCTCACCCTTCGCATCCAGGCCCACCTGGCGCAGGAGGCGCACGACGGTGTCCGAAGGCTGTGCCCCCTTCCCGATCCACGCCCGGACCCGGTCCGTCTCGATCTTCACCGTCGCGGGATCGGTCAATGGATCGTAGAAGCCCAGGATCTCGAGCGACCGGCCATCCCGTGGCTTGCGGCCTTCGATGGCCACCACCCGGTACGCGGGTCGCTTGGTGGCCCCTACCCGGGACAACCTGATTCGAACTGCCAAACTTTGCCTGCCTTCCTCAGCGTGGGCGCGGGCGGCCTAATGGACCGTCACCGTCGCGTGAATCTGGATCTCGTTCTCGTGGGTCGCGATCGCAACGGCCGCGGCGCCGACATGGGTGAGGATATCGCGTGCGTCACTGGGTAGCTGGATCATGCCCTCGAGCCATGGCAGCACGCCCGCCCAATCGAGGTAGATCTCGTTGCCTCCTCGGTCCGCCGACAGGCCCAGGACGATCACGCCGTCCAGCGACGCCCACGCCACGCGACCCACCTGCGGTACGCCGATGGTCGTCACGGTGCTCCCGGCAACCTGTGTCTCCGAGACCTCCGAGCCTCGTCCCTTGAGCGCCTCGGTGATACGCACGAGCGCCTCCACGCCTGCCGCGCTGCTGCTGGGCCGCACCAGGACCTGGCCACGCACCACACTGCCGCCGAACTCCTGGATCGCCGCCGCCGCCTCGCGATCGAAGAGTGGCAGCAGGTCGCGATCGAGGTCGATGCCAAGACCCAATGCGGCCAGCGCGCGGAGCTGGGTGAGTGTCTGCTCCGCCTGGTCACCGCCCGGCACGCTGCCAAGCCGAGCGACGACCGCATCGAAGGTCTGCCGCGCCCCGAAGAAGACGACCTCCGCGTGGGTCGAGGCGGGCATGAAGTCAGGGAGGCCGGCGGGCTCGCTGCCGAGTGCGAAGTTGGCGCGCGCCGACGCGTCGGCAGCGGTGGCGTCGAACGGCGCGCGGCCGGTCACCACGAGACCGTCCGAGCGGGCGACCAGAGCCAATGCGGCACCGTGATATCCCGAGGCGAGGGCCGCCTGCCCCCCGAGGGACGCCACGCCGCTGATGTCGAGGTACGCCAGCGCGAGGCGATCCGTGGGAAGCGCCTGGGTTGCGTGCCGGAACGCATCGGAACCGGCCAGCGAGGTGGCGCGACCCTGCGCGGCATCGATCGCCGCGTGCAAGGTGGCATCGTCAGAGGCGGCCAGCAGCATGCCCTGCAGGATGGCGAATGACCCCGCCTCACCTGCCGAGCCGCGGGCAGCCGTAACCGCCACCCCGTTGTAGTCCTGGCTGGTCGTCGTCCCCTTCGCCTTGGCGACGATGCGTCCGATGGCCGCGCGCGCGCCGGCCTCGTCGCGCACCGCGGCGATCACCAGGGTGCCGTTCGTAGCTCCCGCGCCGGTTCCCTCGGCGACGACCGCCAGGGCGACCTCGTCGCCGATCCAGGGCTTGACGTCAGCCCGGTAATCCAGGCCCGCGTCGCCCAGGAAGCGCTGCGCCAGCTCGTCGATCTTGTCACCCAGGGCGGTTCGATCCGAGAAGCCGGGCAGCTTGGAGAGCAGATCCGCGAGGCGCATCTGCTGCCCGGTCGAGGGCGTGAGATACACCGAGGCATACGCCAGGGATCGCGCCGGGGCCATCGCGGACGCGCGGTCGGTCGCCGCCCCGAAGATGAGGAGATAGGCGACCACCACGAGGGCGCCGACGAGCGCCAGCAGCGTGGTCGCCGCGATGACCAGCCGCTGCATGTGCGCTTAGCGTCCGCCGAGCAGGCCGCGGAGGGCGTTCCCCGCCGGCAGACGTCCACCGCCGAGCGAGCGCATGAGCCGCTGCATCTCCTCGAACTGCTTGAGGAGCCGGTTCACGTCAGCGGTCGAGGTGCCGCTGCCGGTGGCGATGCGGCGGCGCCTGCTGGCCTTGATCAGCTCCGGGTGGCGCCGCTCCTCGATCGTCATCGAGTCGATGATCGCCTCGAGGCGTCGCAGCTGCCCGTTGTCCACCGCCTCCTGCGCCGCGCCGGCCATCTGGCCCGCGCCGGGGATCATCTGGACCAGCTGCCCAATCGGTCCAAGCTTCTTGATCTGCTGCAGCTGACCGCGGAAGTCCTCGAGGCTGAAGCGCGCATCCATCATGCGCTGCGCAACGCGCTCGGCCTCCTCGCGGTCGACGTTCTCCTGCACCCGCTCCACCAGCGAGAGCACGTCGCCCATCCCCAGGATGCGCTGCGCCAACCGGTCCGGATGGAACGCCTCGAGACCGTCGGGCCGCTCGCCGGTGCCGAGGTACACGATAGGGATGCCGGTCACGCTGCGGATCGAGAGGGCGGCCCCGCCCCTCGCGTCCCCATCCATCTTGGTCAGCACCAACCCCGTCAGCGGCAGGCGAGCGTGGAACGCCTCAGCGACGCGGACGGCTTCCTGGCCGGTCATGGCGTCCACGACGAGCAGTGTCTCCGCGGGCGTGACCGCACCCGCGATCCGGACCAGCTCGTCCATCATGGCGTCGTCCACGTGAAGGCGACCGGCCGTGTCGAGGATGACCAGATCCTTGTTGCGCTGTCGGGCGGCTTCCAACCCAGATCGCGCGACTTCGAGTGCCGGGGTGCCCACCGAGCGCGAATGCACCTCGACCCCGATCTGGTCACCCAGCTGGACGAGCTGGTCGACAGCCGCGGGCCGATAGACGTCGGCGGCGACCAACAGCGGTCGCTTTCCCTCCTTGCGCAGGCGGACTCCCAGCTTGGCGACGGTCGTGGTCTTTCCGGACCCCTGCAGTCCCACCAACATGAGGACCGATGGGCGTCCGGCGAGCGCGAGCTGCCGGCGCTCGCCACCAAGGGTGGAGACCAGCTCGTCGTGCACGATCTTGACGACCTGTTGGCCGGGGTTCAGGCCGGTGAGGAGGTCGGCGCCGAGGGCGCGCTCGCGTACGCGGGCCACGAATTCCTTGACGACACGGAAGTTCACGTCCGCCTCGAGCAGGGCGAGACGGATCTCGCGCAGCGCGACGTCGAGGTCGGCCTCGGCGATCTTCGCTTTTCCGCGCAGGCGGTCGACCACGCCCTGCAGCCGGGCGCTCAGGGATTCGAACATTGGCTCGCTCGCTAGGGACGCTCGCAATGGCGCCAGGCGCGCCGGCAGCCTTCAGGCCCCTCCGGCGCGAAACGGCTGCCCATCCTACTACCAGCCCCGGGGAGCGGCAACGGTGGGTCAGGCCGCCAGCAGCCACTCCACGTAGGCGTCCAGGTCGAAGGGTGCGAGATCCTCGATCCCCTCCCCGACCCCGACGAAGACGATCGGCAGCCGCAGGCTGTCGGCGATGGCGACTGCGATGCCGCCCTTGGCCGTTCCGTCCAGCTTGGTGAGGATAATGCCGGTCACCCTCGCCTCGCGGCTGAACGACTCGGCCTGCGCAAGGCCGTTCTGCCCGGTCGTGGCGTCGAGCACCAGCAGGACGTGCCGTGGCTGCCCGGGCAGCCGCCGCTCCACGACCCGCCGGATCTTGCCCAGCTCGGCCATCAGCTGGCTCTTGTTCTGGAGGCGGCCAGCAGTATCGATCAGGACCACGTCGAGCCCTCGCGATTCGGCCGCTGCCACCGCGTCGAAGGCGACGGCTCCTGGATCGGCGCCCGCACGCTGGGCGATGACCGGCAACCCCAGCTGCTCGCCCCAGATCCGCAGCTGCTCGATGGCTGCCGCCCGGAACGTATCGGCTGCCGCGAGCGCAATGCTGCGGCCCTCACGCTGGAGGCGTCCCGCGAGCTTGGCGATGGTGGTCGTCTTGCCGCTGCCGTTGACGCCCACGAAGAGAAGCACCGCTGGCGCTGGTCCGAGCTCGAACGTCCCGGACCCTGCTCGCGCCAGGCGATCACGAACCTCGTTGAACGTCCGCGGCGATGAGCGCCTCCTCGATCTCCTCCCAAGTGGCTGCGCTCGCGGGTGTCCCGGCACCGAAGATGCTGCGGAGCCGCTCCCCCAGGCCGGATGGCCGAGCGCGCAGGCCCAGGCCGCCAATCCCCCGTGCCGGCCGATCCGGCCGCGGCATGGTTGCAGGAGGACCAGCTTCAGCGGCCGCCGAGGCGGGCTCGGTGGCACCAGGCCGTTCGCGGCGGCGGCCGAACATCAGGCGTTGGCTTCCACCGGGAGGTCCGCAAAGCGCAGGGAGACGACTCTGGAGACCGCGGCATCGGTCATGGTCACTCCGTAGATCGTGTCGGCCACCTCGATCGTGGCGCGGTTGTGCGTGATGACCACGAAATCGATCGTGTCGGAGAGCTTGCGCAGGGCGGCAGCGAAGCGTCCGATGTTCGCCTCGTCGAGGGCGGCGTCGACCTCGTCGAGAATGCAGAACGGGACGGGGTTCACGCTGAGCATCGCGAAGAGCAGGGCGACGCCGGTCAAGGCACGTTCGCCGCCGGACAGCATCGCCAACCGTTGGGGTCGCTTGCCCGGAGGACGCACGACGATCTCGATGCCAGCCACGCCCTCGCCGGATTCGTCCTCCACGGTTTCCAGCGATGCCGACCCACCGGCGAAGAGCAGGCGGGCAAACTCGTCGAAGGCCGAGCCGATCGCCTTGAACGCGATCGCGAAGCGCTCGTTGATCTCGCCGTCGAGCCGAGCGATGAGCTCGCGGGTGGCGTCGATCGCGCCTCGTAGATCGCTCTCCTGCGCGGACAGATCCTCGAGGCGGGCGGCCTGCTCGCGGTGCTCCTCGACGGCGAAGGGGTTGACCGATCCGATCTGGCCCAGCAGTCGCCGGATGCGGCGCAGCTCCGCGTCCAGCGCATCGCGGTCGAGTGTCGCGAGCTCCGCGGCCAGGTCGGGATCCACTGCCGGGGACTCAAGCGTTGCGCGCGCAGCGAGAGGTTCGCCGTCCTGCCCCGAAGGCTCCGCCTCCCAGCTGAGCGCCTCCAGGGCGATCTCGCGCTCGCGCGCCAGCCCTGCCAGCGCGTCATCGTGGCGCGTCACGTCCAGCGTGGCCGCCTGGTACGCCCGATCGAGCTCCGAAAGCTGCCCGCTGGCTCCTGACTGCTGGCGCTCGAGGGTCAGTAGCTCGGCACGCAGCCGCTCGCGCTCTTGGTCCGCATCCGTCCGCACCGAGTCGGCGGTGCGCTCGCCCTCGCGTGCCGCGGCGAGCTCGCCCTCCAACGTCTCGCGATCAGCCCCGAGAGAGGTCAGTGCGACCTCGCTCTCGCCAACGACGCGCTCGAGCGACTCGCGCCGCGCGAGCAGGTCGGCTCGCCCGCGGCGGGCGCCGACCAGCGCCCCTTCAAGCTCGTCTGCGCGCTGTCGAGCGTCCTGCCATGCCTGCCGCGCAGCCCGATGTGACGCAGCGGCGATCTCGCGGTTCATGCGGGCCTCCGCGACGCGCAGCTCGCGCGCCTCGTGCCCGCGATCAGGCTCGTAAGCGGATGGCTCGTCGCCCGCGACGCCCCGGCTTTCGAGCGCGCCGAGCTCGGCGAGGGACGCTGTCAGCCGGGCTACGTCGGCGTCCAGTCGTTCGAGATCCCGTCCGACCCCGTCCGCCTGACTGGCCAGCCGAGCAGCCTCGGTGTCCGCTGCTTCGGCGTCACGCAGCAGCGCGGCGCGGCGCCGCTCAGCAGCCGCGGCGGCCGCGACCGCAGCCGCGGCGGCATCGGCCGCGTTCGCGTAGTCCGGCTCGAGCTGAACCAGCTCCTCGCTCACCTGTCGGCGTCTCGCCACCTGCCGCGCCGCCGCACCGCCAGCTGGATCCGCACGACCGCGCAGTGCCACGAGGCCCCGTCCGTCGGCCAAGTCACCCTCCGCGGTCACGGCCGACCAACCGGCCGGCAGGCTCCGCCACCCCGCGAGCAGCGCCCCGAGGTCGGGCGCGACCGCGACGCGCGCGAAGATGCCGGGGGTCTCGTCGCCGCCAATCCATTCCGCGAGCGTCCGACGAGCACCCACCGCCGCCAATGCCCGGTCGCGCTCCTCGGCGTCCGGTGGTCGTCGGCCGTCGAGGAGGCGCACGGTGCCGCTGGCATCCGCGGTGGCTGATCCGGGGTCGGCGTCGCGCCATAGCAGCGCCTCGCTCAGCTCGCCGCCGATGACCGCCTCGACGGCAGGCCACGCGGCGTCCGGCGCACGCACCACGTCGATCATCGAGCGCCAGCCGGACGCCACCAGCCGCTCGCCAATCGCCCCGCTGCGTTCCGCCCGTTCGACCAGCGCATCCAGCTCCGCCTGCGCCGCCGCGACCCGCTCCGCCATCGCGGTGGCCCGCATCCGGGCTTCGTCCGCGTGGCTCCGAGCGGCATCGGTCGCCGATGCGGCCACGGCAAGCGCCCCGGCACGTTCCGCTGCCGCCGCCGCGCTCCGCGTGGCGTCTGCACGGGCCAGCTCGACGGCCTCCGCCGCCTCCTGCCGACCCGCGCGAGCGGCGGCCAGCTCCCCCTCGAACCGCTGCCGTTTGGCGGCGAGATCCACGATCGTCTCGCGGCGCCGGGCTTCCGCTGCCAGCCGTTCTGCATCCCCCGCTCGCGCCTCCGCCATCGCTTCCTCCGCAGCCATGAGCTCCGCGTCGACCTCAGCGAGTGCGTCGGTAGCTGCGCGCCAGCTTCCTTCCGCCGCTGAGGCCGTCTCAAGCGCCGCGTCCAGCGACGGCTCGCGCGTCAGTTCGCTGGCCTCCCCATCATCGGCCCGGAGCGACGCGAGCTCGTGTCTCGCCGCTGCGAGCCGCGACTCGCCCTCGCGCACACGAGCCTCGAGGGCTTCGCCGCGGCTCTCCAATCGGATGACCGCCTCGCGCGTCACCTCGCGAGCGTCGGCTGCGCTGCGCGCCATCTGCTCCGCCTCCCAGTACCGAGCCTCGGCCTCTGCCACAGCCTGCTCGCCCGCCGCGAGCTCGGCTCGCAGGGTTTCGGCGGCCTGGAGCGCCGCGGCCTCGCGCCGTCGGGCGTCCCCCAGTGCCTCCCGGAGGCCACGCTCGCGACGCCGATGCCCTTCCTGCACCAGTGCACGAGCCCGACGTCCGAGCGAGTCGTGCTCCTGCTGGTGCTCCGCCTGCAGCGCGAGGCGTCGAACCTGCGGTCGCAGCTCGCCGAGCAGGTCGGCGACACGCGTGAGGTTCTCCTCCGCGCGGACGAGGCGGCCGAGCGACTCATTCTTGCGGACCTGCAGGTTCTTGACCCCTGCAGCCTCCTCGAAGAGCTGGCGCCGCTCTTCCGGCCGCAGCGACAGCGCGGCGTCGACGGTCCCCTGGCCCACGATCACCAGCGAGCTGGCGCCAAACTGGCCCGCCGCCAGGAGCTCGACCACGTCCCGCAGCCGAACACGGGCGCCGTTCACCAGGTATTCAGGCTCGCCGGACCGATAGGCGCGCCGCCCAATGGTCACCTCGGCGAAGTCGATGGGGAGCCAGCCGTCGGCGTTGTCGAGGGTCATCACCACCTCGGCGAGGCCCGTCGGCTTGCGCTGCTGGCTACCCGCGAAGATCACGTCATCGGCGCGGCGCGTCCTGAGCGAGCGGTTGGACTGCTCTCCGAGCACCCAGCGCACGGCGTCGGCCATGTTCGACTTGCCGCTGCCGTTGGGGCCGATGACGGCGTTGACCCCGCGATCGAAGACGAACCGGGTCGGCTCGGCGAAGGTCTTGAAGCCGTGGAGGCGGAGCTCGCGGAGGCGACTCACCAGATGGTCACGAGATTCGCAGCGCCTCCTCGGCGCCGCCACCCTCGAGCGCCGGCTCGTCGGTCCCAGCTGCGAGGAGCTCGAGCGCTGCGCCGGCGGCCTGCTCCTCCGCGCGCTGGCGGCTCGACCCCTCGCCGACGGAGAGGCGCCTGCCCTCGAGCACGGCGGCCACGGTGAAGGTCTGCTCGTGCGGCGGCCCGATCGCGCTCACCAGCTCGTAGAAGGGCTTGGCGCGGCGATAGTGCTGCGTCCATTCCTGCAACCGGCTCTTCGCCGATTTCGGCGGCGCCGCCTCCCCCGGAGTGGTCAGCCGTGCGTTGAACAATCGACGCAGCCAGATGCGCGTGGCTTCCATTCCCTCCGACAGGAAGAGCGCGCCCGCGACCGCTTCGAAGGTCGCGGCGAGCAGCGAGGGGCGCGTCGCGCCGCCAGCCTCCGCTTCACCGCGGCCCAGGAGAAGGTATCGATCCAGCCCGAGCTCGAGTGCCACCGCGGCGAGGGCGTGACGGTTCACCAGTGCGGCGCGGCGCGCGGTCAGGAACCCTTCGTCCTCGTCGGGAAATCGCTCATAGAGCAGACCGCTGACGACCAGGCTGATGACGGCGTCACCAAGGAACTCGAGACGCTCGTTGTGCCCGTCGACCAGGGTGGGGTTTTCGTTGAAGTAGGAACTATGGACGAACGCCTGGGCAATGGCCGCCCCATCTCGCAGGACGATGCCGAGCCGCTCGCCCAGCTCGTCGACGGACGGGATCGCCATGGGGCTTCGCTACTGCTGGTGCTCCTCGATGTACTCGACGGCGTCCGAGACCTTCTGGATCTTCTCGGCATCCTCGTCCGAGATCTCCATCCCGAACTCCTCTTCGAGGCTCATGATCAGCTCGACGAGGTCAAGCGAGTCCGCGTTGAGGTCCTCGACGAATGAAGCCTGGGGCGTGACCTCGTCCTCGTCGACGCCGAGCTGCTCGACGATGAGCTTCTTGAGACGCTCGAACGTAGTGCCTTCGGCCACCGCTGCTCCTAACCTCCTCCACCCGATGATCGCGCGACGCTGCCGAGCACACCGTTCACGAGGCGGCGGGCGGCATCTCCAGCGTAGATCCGGGCGAGAGAAACGGCGTCCTCGATCGTCTCCCCGCTCGGGGTCGCGGCGGAGTATAGCATCTCAAACAGAGCGCTCCGGAGGATCGTTCGCTCGACCCGACCGAGCTCAGAAACGGGGATTGCGGGCGCCTGACCGGCGATTCGTTCGTCCAGCTGCGACCGATGGTCGAGCACGCCCAGGACGATCTGGCGGGCGTGATCCGCGACCGGCGCGGGAGCTCCTCGGTCGACAGCGAGGCGGTCAAGCGCCTCGAGCGCCTGGCGCGGCCGGAACTCCTCCTCGAAGAGCGCCATCAGCGCCAGGCGACGCGCCGCGAGGCCCGGTCGCTGGCGTTCTGAGCGTCGCCTGCGCGATGGGCTGCCAGGCGGCGACGAGGCCACGACCCTCAGTCTCGTTCGCCGCGGCCGAGCCGATGCGCGATGCGGGCACGCAGCTCGCCGCGGATCCCGCTCGTCGCCGGGTGCGTGCGGGTCCACTCCGCGATGAGATCCGGGATACGCGCCGCCGCGGCGTCCGAGGCAGCCTCCATCGCAAATCGGATCATGCGTGACCTGGCTCGACCATGGGTCACGATGCTCACCCCCCGCACGCCCAGCAGGGGCGTGCCTCCGAACCGTTCGTAGTCGAAGCGGCGACGGATGCGCTCGAACCCGGGTCGCAGCGCCAACAGCGCCACCGGTGCCACCAGGCCCTGGTTCAGGTCCTCGCGCACCGAGCGGAAGATATAGCCGGTCAGCCCCTCGAAGAACTTGAGGATCACGTTGCCCACGAACCCGTCGCACACGACGACGTCGGCGCGGTGCGCGATCAGCTCGTTGCCCTCCACGTTGCCGACGAAGTTGAGCCCGGAATGACGAAGCCGATGGTTCGCCTCCTGGGCGAGCCGATCCCCCTTGTCGGCCTCCTCACCGATATTGAGCAACCCGACGCGCGGCCTGGCCACGCGCAGCACGTGCTCGGCGTAGATGGAGCCCATCACCCCGAACTGGACGAGGTTGTCGGCGTCGCAGTCGACGATGGCCCCGACATCCAGGAGCATGATCGGGCCCTCGGGCGTGACCAGGTGCGCGCCCAGTGCCGGGCGGTCGATCCCCTCGATCCGGCCCAACCGGAAGATGGCCGCCGCCAGGGTCGCGCCGGTGGATCCCGCGGAGACCACCGCATCGGCGCCGTCGTCACGCACGAGCTCGGTGGCGACCACCACGGAGGCGCGCTTCTTGGCACGCAGGGCGGCAGCCGGGTGCTCCCCCATCTCGATCAGCTCGGGGGCGTCGACCACCGAGACACGCGGAGGGTGGCCCTTGCCGTAGTCCTTGATCTCGCGCTCGATCTGCTCCCCGGCACCCACCAGGATGACGTGGTCCGAGCGCTCGGACGCGTAGTCGATGGCGCCGCGCACCACTTCCCGCGGTGCGAAGTCGCCGCCCATCGCGTCGACCGCGATGCGCACCTCCCGCTACCCGGCGAGAAGGTTCGTGTCGGTCAGCGCTGCCCCTCTGCGGGGGAGGCCACCTTGATGGGAACCGCCTCCCGGCCGTCGTAGTAGCCGCACGTCGGGCAGACGTGGTGGGCGCGCTTCAGCTCGTGGCAATGGTCGCACTCGACCAGTGGCGGCCCGCTGATGGCCAGGTGGGCGCGGCGCTCGCCCTGGCGGGCCTTTGAAACCTTTCGCTTGGGGACGCCCACGCGAACAACTCCTGTGCAATGAGGACTGGGGAACGCCGCAGTATAGCGGCGCCGTTGGAACCGGGGCGAATCTCAGTCCTGCCGCTGATCAAGGAGCCGGGCAAGGGGTGCAAGCCGCGGATCAGGCTCATCGGCCTCGTGCCGATGCGGGCCGCCGGACAGCGACGCCCCGCAGACCACGCACAGACCCGGGCAGTCCGGACGGCAGAGCGGATGAATCGGCTCGGTGAGGCTGAGCTCATCGTGGAGGAGCGGACCAAAGTCGATCTCGTGGTGGTCATCGATGCGCTGGGTCGGGTCGCCATCCTCGATCGCGACCGGGAACCCATTGTGCGGGTCCACGGAGGGCAGGAACTCCTCGTTGATGGCGACCCGTACGTCCTCGACATAGGCCTCGAGGCATCGGGCGCACGTGCGCCGCAGCGGTGCCGTGACGGTGCCACGCACCAGGACGCCGCGATTGGTGCGCTGCAGGCGCAGGACCCCATCCATCGGTCCTGCCAGCTCGAGGTCGGGACCCAGGACCGCGTAGTGGTCCCGCAGCCGCAGCTCGCGTGTAGCTCCTGGCGCCTCGTGCAGCAGCCCCGCGACGTTGACCGCGATCATGGCCGAGCTGTGGCTTCGGCCTGCTCCTGCTCGATCTCGACCGGCTGGGCCGGTCGGCTGGTGCCTGCCTTGGGTGTTCGGTGACGCTCGTCGAGCATGTCGATCCCCCGCTTGATGCTGGTCAGCGCCTTGGTGCATTCGCCCTCGAGACGGATCAGGACGCCGGCGGCATACTCGTCGGCGCCGCGGCGCACCTCGGCCGCCTCGCCGCTGGCCTGGTCGATGATCTCGGTGGCACGCTGCTGCGCGAGCTTGACCAGCTCGCGCTCCTCGAGCATCTGCGCCGCTTGCTCCTGGGCTCGCGCCACCACCTGGTCTGACTCCTCGCGGGCGCGCTCGGTGATGCGTCCGGCGTCCTCGGTGATGCGCTTGGCCTGGCGCACCTCATCCGGCACCGCAACGCGAAGCTGGTCGATCAGCTCCAGCACTGCAGCCTGATCGAGCACCACGTTGTTGGTGAGGGGGAGCTTCTTGCCGGACGCCACGAGCGATTCGAGACGCTCGACCAGGAAGAGGATGTCCGTCGCTGCGGCCTCCGACGTTCTCGGCAGAGAGCCCGGTTCTGGGCTGCGGGGATTATAGCCCCGGTATCGCGCTCACCCGCGGTCACTCCTGGCGCGAAGCGCCGCCTCGACCGGCCGGGGCACCATGGCACTGATGTCGCCCCCGAATCTGGCGACCTCCTTGCTCAGCGAGGAGGAGATGTAGCCATGCTCGAGGGCGGTCATCAGGAACACGGTGTCCACCTCCGGGGCCAGCCGCCGGTTGGTGTGGGCAAGCTGCAGCTCGAACTCGAAGTCGCTGACTGCGCGCAGCCCCCGGACCACGAAGCCTGCCCCCTGGCGGTGGGCGAACTCGACAGTCAGGCCTTCGAAGGCCTCGACTGCCACCACGCCGCCAAGGTCGGTGACGCACGCCTGGACGAGCGCCACCCGCTCATCCGCCGTGAAGAGCGGCAGCTTGGCCGGGTTGGTGAGCACCCCGATCACCAGCCGATCGAAGAGGCCTGCGGCGCGACGCACGACGTCCAGATGGGCGTTGGTGATGGGATCGAACGATCCCGGAAAGACCGCGACGCGGCTCACGACGGCTCTCCGGCCTCGATCGGGCCGCGGACGAGGAAGGTAAGCGTCGTCTCGCCGAAGCGGCGGACCCGCACCTGCGCCAGCCCGGCCACCCCCGGCGGCGCGAGCACCGCGGTTCGCCAGAAATGCTTGACCACCACCATGCCTCCCGGCTCCATCTGCGCGGCCAGGCGCTGAAGCGGCGCGAGGATAGCACGCTCCGCGTACGGCGGATCCAGCACCGCCAGGTCGTGACCCCGCGCCTCTCCGCGGTCAAGGAAGCCCAGGACGTCGCCCGCCACCACCGTCGCCCGATCCGCGAGGTGAGTGCGCTCGAGGTTGGCCCGCAGCACCTTCACGGCCGGCGCGCCGCGCTCGACGAAGGTCGCAGCCTCCGCTCCTCGCGAGAGCGCCTCGATCCCGATCGCCCCGCTGCCGGCATACAGGTCGAGGAAGCGCGCGCCCGGAACCCGCTCGCCGAGGATGCCAAACAGCGTCTCCTTGACGCGGTCGGTGATCGGCCGCGTCATTCGATCACGCGGTCCCAGCAGCTGCACCCCACGTGCGCTGCCGGCGATCACCCGCATCGGCGCGGCGTTGGGCCAGCGACGTCAGGCGGCATCACCCTCCTCGTCGCGAGGGGCAAAGTCGTCGCGCAGGCGTATCAGATCAGGACGTCGGGTCAGCCCAGGGTCCTCGGCCACCAACCGCTGGGCGAGCTCGCGGGCCTGTCCGGCCAGCTCGAGATGACGCGGGTCGAAGAGGGTGGCGACACGCAGTGGTGGCAGGCCGCTCTGGCGGGTCCCGAGCAGGTTGCCGGCACCACGCAGGGCCAGGTCTTCCTCCGCGATGGCAAACCCATCGGTCGATCCCTTGACCACCTCCAGCCGGCGGCGAGCCACCGGATCGTCGGCATCGCTGAGGAGGATGCAGAAGGACCGATGCGGGCCGCGGCCCACCCGTCCGCGCAGCTGGTGCAGCTGGGCGAGGCCGAAGCGCTCCGCGTCCTCGATGAGCATGACCGATGCATTCGGCACGTCGATTCCCACTTCCACGACCGTGGTTGCCACCAGGACGTCCAGCTCCGCTGCGGCGAACCGCGCCATCATCGCGTCGCGGAGCTCTGAGCGCTGCTGGCCGTGCACCAGCCCGACCCGCAGCTGCGGCAGCGCCCCGGAGAGTCGTGTCGCCTCGGCTTCCGCGGACGCCGCGTCCGTCATCTCGCTCTCGAGCACGAGGGGCACCACCACGAAGCTCTGACGCCCGGCCGCCGCCTCGTCGGCGATGAAGTCCTGGATGCGCTCGAGCGCGCCCCGGTCGCGGATCTCGGTCCGCACCGGTTGTCGCCCGGGCGGCATCTGGCGAATGGTCGAGATCGACAGGTCTCCGTAGAAGGTGAGGGCGAGGGTGCGCGGGATGGGTGTCGCGGTCAGCGCCAGCAGGTGCGGCTCGAGCCCCTCGCCTTTGGCCTGCAGCGCCGCGCGCTGGCTGACGCCGAACCGATGCTGCTCGTCCACCACCGCCACGCCAAGGCGCCGAAAGACGACGCCACGACTGATGACGGCGTGGGTCCCGATCACGACCTCGATCTCGCCCTCCCCGATCGCAGCATGGATGGCCCGCTTGCGCGCCGCCGAGAGGCTCCCGGACAGGAATTCCCCCCGGACGCCGAGCGCCTCGAGCAATGGCGCTAGCCCGAGATAGTGCTGACGAGCGAGGATCTCGGTGGGCGCCATGAGCACCCCCTGCCAGCCGGCCCGACACGCCGCTGCCAGGGCCACCGCCGCGACCGCGGTCTTGCCGCTCCCCACATCGCCCTGCAGGAGGCGTCGCATGGGGAGCTCGCCATCGAGGTCCGCGAGCACCTCGCGGATCGCGACCCGCTGGTCATCGGTCAGCGTGAAGGGCAGCGCTCCCTCGAGCGTTTCCAGCTCGCCGGCGCTGACCGCGATGCGTGGCGCCCGCTGCCCACTGCGTGCCACGCGTGCCTGCGCCAACACCAGCTGCAGGGCAAGCAGCTCGTCGTGGGCCAGGCGGTCGAGCGCGGGCCGCACCTCACCTGGATCATCCGGGAAGTGGGCGGCCTTCAGCGCGGCCGGGAGGTCTGGCAAGCCAGGTCGCTCTTCTGGGGCCAGCGGGTCGCGGACGTCGCGCAGGCTGCGACCGAGGACCCGAGCCAGCAGCTCCCGCACCCGCCGCTGGGTGATGCCGCCGACCAGCCGGTAGATCGGCACGATGCGGCCGGTGTGCAGCGATGCAGCTCCCGCCGGGCTGAAGTCGGGTGACACGAACTGCGGCCGCCAGCCGCGCATCGCCACCTTGCCACTCAGCACGACCTCTTCGCCTGCGTGCAGGCGCCGCTCGACGAAGCGGCGGCCGAACCAGATGGCCTCGGCGCTGCCGGTGTCGTCGGCCAGCTGGGCGATGACTCGCTGCGGTCGCCGCCCGAACCCGGGCTCGACCTTCACGTCGGTCACGCGCACTCGTGCCGACTGCTTCTCGTCGGCCACAAGGTCGCCGAGCGGGCGAAGGTCGCTGTAGTCGTCGTAGCGAAACGGCAGGTAGAAGAGCGCCTGGCGAGGGGTGTAGACGCCAAGCCGGCGCAGGGTTGCGGCCCCGCGCGCAACCTCCGGCACTGCCCGCGCGATCGGCAGGTCGAGGCGCTCGATGGGGGCCGCGACCGCAGCGCCGGGAGCAGCCTTCACCGGCGGCTTCGTTGCATCGGCCGATCGTAGCGTGCTAGGATCCCGAAGCTCCGGTACCGCCGATCGGCGGGCCGGTTCGTTCATGCATGGAGCACGATCAGGCGATGGCACGTGAGTGCGCGATCTGCGGCAAGAAGCCGATCACCGGCTGGAACCCGCAGTCGATCGGAATGAACAGGAAGCGGGCCTTGCGCCGCTGGCTGCCCAACCTGCAGCCAACGGTCATTCAGCGCGACGGGCATCCGGTCCGCGTCCTGGCCTGCTCGCGCTGCCGGCGGACCCTCCAGAAGATCTGATCCCCCGCTCCTCGAAGGCTGCATCCCGCCGTGACGGCAGGTCACGCTCCGAGTCGACCACCATTGTGAACGGCCCATCGTTGACCAGCTCCACGGCCATGTGTGCGCCAAACCGTCCGGTCGCCACGCGCACGCCCTCCCGTCGCAGCCTGGAGACGAAACGATCCACGATCGGTCGCGCGAGATCCGGAGGCGCGGCATCGGTGAACCCGGGACGACGCCCCCGCTGGACGTCGGCGTACAGGGTGAACTGGCTGACGATCAGCAGCTCGCCGCCGATCGAGCGAAGGTCCAGGTTCGTGCGTCCGCCGGTGTCCTCGAAGTAACGCAGGCCCACCAGCTTCTCCGCCATCTGGTCCGCGACTGCGGGCGTATCGCCGTGGCTGACGCCTACCAGCACCAGGGCCCCCCGCTCGATCTCGCCCACCGCCTCGGGGCCAACCCGGATCGTCGCTCGGCTGACGCGCTGGACG